>NZ_JBHJTK010000009.1:166242-227572 GCF_042267665.1 Streptomyces sp. NPDC056224 | reverse complement strand
TCAACCGCCGGTGGCCCCGGGTCCTGGCCAGGACCCGGGGCCACCGGCGGTTGACAGGGGTTCGGCTGACACGGCCGGCTCAGTGGCCGCGGCCGCTCGCACGGCGGCGCAGGGCGTACGCCGTGCCGCCCGCGGCGGTGAGGAAGAGGGCGGCTCCCACGCCGAGCTCGACCGGGTCCATGCCGGCGACGCTGCCGCCGAGGCCACCGCGGACACCCAGCGTGGAGGAGGTGGCGCCGGTGGCGACGACCGTGGCGACGCCCCTGGCGGGGGCCCGCGTGGAGCTGGTGGTCGGTCTGGCCGTGCCGCCGGCGATCGCAAGGTCGGCCGAGCCGGTCTCCCCGTTGCAGGTGAAGGAGACGGAGTAGACGGCTCCGGGCCTGGCGTCGCGGTCCACCGTGACCCGTACGGTCTGGCCGCGGGCGATGCTCACGGTGTCGAAGACCCCGGAGGAGGCGGTGGAGTAGGCGGCGTCGCAGCCGGTGACGGAGAGCACCGTCTGTCCGCCGGGGGCGACGGTCGAGGGGGTGAGGGCGAAGCCGAACGAGGTGACCTGCTGGGGCTCGGCCGCGGTCGCGGCGGGCGCGCCGAGGGCGCCGAGCGCGAGTACCGCGCTCGTCGCGGCGGCGCTCAGCAGGGCTGTGGCGGAGCTGCGTATCGCACCCATGGTTGATTCTCCGGATCCCCGAGGAGCAGCCGCGGAAGGGTTTCCGCACGTGGGGGGTCGTGCGCCTCGATGTTCGACACGCTAGGTCCGGGGGCGGTCACCCGCGATCAGGAGCGGGCGAATGGGGCACGGCACTGGGCCGAACCGGGGACGGGAGGCCCGTCCCCGGTTTGCCGGATGCCGGAGTGCGACGGCTTTCAACGGATTTCACGTGATGTCAGTGGCATCAGGGCCGGGCGCTCATTCCGTGAGGCCCAGATGCGGGAACTGTGCGAGGAACGGTTCGGCGGTGGCCGCGATGCCCCGCCCGAACGGCGCGTCGAAGTCCCAGATGAGGAACAGCAGGAAGGCGATGAGCGCGCTGAACAGGCCTGCCAGCAGCAGCTCCCGGAACGACCGCCGGATCTGCAGGGTGAAGATCAGACCGACCGTCACCAGGGCCCCGGTGATCAGCCCGAACCACACCACCCCCGGCATGGTGGCCCCGGCGCTCTGGCCGCGCGCACTGCGGGCGTCGTCCGCCACCGCGACCTGGTCGACCAGCGGCTGGTACGCCTGCCCCTCGTGGTCCGTCTGCGGCTCGTAGTCGGTGACGTCCCGGCGGATCCGTTCCAGCAGCTCCCCGCTGCGGTCCGTGAGCTCGCCGCTGTCGGCCATCTCCTGCCACTCCGTGTCCACCACGTACGTCACGTAGGCGTCGACGTCGGACCGGATCTTCTTGCGCACCTCGGCCGGGTAGACCTCGGAGCGGGTGCTGATCTCGTGCAGGGCCTGCGCTTCCTGGCGCACGTACTCCTGGGCGGCACCGCGGCCCTCCCAGACGCCGGCGATCGCCAGGCCCAGGACGATCGCGTAGATCACCCCGATCATCATCGTCATGTACTCGATGACGTCCGGGGTCTCGTTCGGATCGTCGTCCTCGCCGATCCGGCGGTGGTTGAAGAAGGCGATGGACAGCACCACGGCACAGGCCGCGGCCATCGCGAGGGACAGGACGAGCCATTCCGACAAGATGACTCCCAATCGGGTACGGGCGGGACTCGGGCGGCCGGGTCTAGCGCGGGCGCAGTGCGACGATCGCGAGCACCGCGGGCGCCGCGGTCAGCAGGGTGAAGGTCACCGGCGAGACGTGGTGTTCGGCCGGCTTGCGGGCAGGGGCGTGGTAGGCGGGACGGGCCACCGGCCGGGCCGTGGGCGGGGGTTTGGGCGGGGGCGTCACCACGGGGGCGGGTGCCGGTGGGGCGGGCGCCTTGACGACCCGGGGCGGCGCGGGCGCCGGTTTCGGCGGGGCCGGTTCGGGCGCGACGGGCATCGGAACGGGTTTCGGCGCCGGTTCGGGCGGTGGTGGCGGCGGGGGCTTCGGGGGCCGGGTGGGTGCGGGGGGCGGGGCCGGCGTGGGCGGCGGCGTGGGTTCGGGCGGCGGCGTGGGCTTCGGCGGGGGAGTCGGCTTCGGGGGGCACGGCGGGGGAGGCGGCGGCGGGCAGTGGTGCCCGCCGTGATGGCCGCCCCCGTGCCCTCCGCCGTGTCCCCCGCCGTGCCCTCCTCCGTGGTTGCCGCCGTGGCTGTGGTCGCGGCCGCCCTCACGGTGGTCGCGGCCGTGATGTCCGCCACCCGGGCCGGCTCCGCGGCCGCCGCCGGAGGCCGCCGCGACCACCGTGAGGGCGGCCGCGCCGTCGTCGTCGGCGGTCGTCGCATAAGCGCTGCTATCAGCCACGGCCGGCGTGACGGACAAGGCCGCCCACAGCAGGACCGGGACCGCCAGCAGGCGCCTGGCACAGGCTCTGTTCACCCCGGGAGCATGGGCCCGCGCCCGCCCGCGCACGCGAGGGTCGGCCCCGGTTCGCCTGAACGGGTGGAGTGGTGACCAGTGAGGTTTGAGCCAGCCGCGGGCCGACCGTCGGACGCGTGTGAGCGTTCACCGCGCAATTCCCAAAAGGGATGTGTCGGTATCGATCAATCGGCCGGGCGGGGGTGGTGGCCGCCTTTGGTGTGTGACGAAGAACGGATCGCCAATTTCCGCTTTTGCTCGCCTCGTTGGGAAATGATCAGTAGATTCGGCTCGGACAGGAGTCCGACCTCGGACGGACCGCCGCAGGAACAACGCTTGGAGACCCCGATGGAGCGCCCCGCCTGGGCCCCGCCAGGCATCGACATATCGGTGCCGAGCGTGTCCCGCATCTACGATTACTACCTGGGCGGCTCCCACAATTTCGAGGTCGACCGCCAGGCGGCCCGCCGGGCCATGGAATTCATGCCGGGCCTGCCGAAGATCATGCAGGCCAACCGGGCATTCATGCGCCGCGCGGTACGGCACGCCGTCGCCGAGGGCGTCACGCAGTTCCTCGACATCGGCTCCGGCATCCCCACCTTCGGCAATGTCCACGAGATCGCCCAGGCCGCCAGCCCCGAGGCGCAGGTGGTCTACGTCGACCACGATCCGGTGGCCGTGGCCCACAGCCGGGCCGTCCTGGACGGCGACGACCGCAGCGCCGTCGTGGCCGCCGACCTCCGCAAGCCGCGGGACATCCTGGCCGCCCCCGAGGTGGGGCGGCTGCTCGACTTCGACCGCCCGGTCGCCGTCCTGCTCGTCGCCGTCCTGCACTTCCTGGAGGACGCGGACGATCCGTACGCCGCCGTGGCCGAGCTGCGCGACGCCCTGGCCCCCGGCAGCCTGCTGGTCCTCACGCACGCCTCGTTCGAGGGGATCCCGCTCACGGAAGAGGTCGCGAGCGGCGCGGTCGGCGTCTACCGGGACATCCGCAACCCCCTCGTGATGCGCAGCGGGGAGCAGATCCGCCGCTTCTTCGACGGGTTCGAGCTGCTGGAGCCGGGGCTGGTCTCCATGCCCGAGTGGCGGCCGGACGGCCCCGAGGCCGGAGACGACGGCGAGGCCCAGGAGGACCCGTACGCCTTCTCGGGCTTCAGTGGAGTGGGACGCAAGGCGTGAGACTCCCGGCACAGACGGCGGGCGCGCCGGACGCCGCCGCGGCGCCCGCCGAGGCTCCGGAGCCCGGGGCGCCCTCCGGGCCACCGGCGGTTCCCAAGGGCGGCACCGAGGACCGCATCGCCCGCTTCGCGACCATCTGGGGGCGGGCGATCTTCCCGGTCACGGCGACCTCGCTGACGCGCCCCGAGTTCGAACGCCACCTCGTGCCCCTCACCCGGACCCTCGCCGAGGCCCTGCACGCGCGGCCCTTCGACGCGGCCGTCGCCCAGCGGGTGGGGGCGGAGCTCGTCGCCGTGCACTGCACCGACCCCGAGGCGCTGGCCGGCACGCTGGGGGTGGTCGAGTCGTACCTGGTGCTCTACTGCGCCTCGGGCGTGGAGGACACCGAGGAGTACCGGGCCCGCTGTGCCCGTCTGCAGCACGGGATCGCGGCGGGCTTCGCGCGCGCCCTGCGCGAGCGCACCCTCAAGGAGCAGGAGGCCATCGCCCGCTCGGCGCTGACCGCCCGCATCGACGCGCAGCAGGCACTGCACGCGAGCGAGGAACGCTTCCGGGCGGTCTTCGAAGGGGCGGCCGTCGGCATCGGCATCGCCGACCTGGACGGAAACATCCTGGAGGTCAACGACGCGCTGCTGGAGATGTTCGGCGGCCTGGAGGGGCACGTCCGGGGCCGCAAGGTCAGCGAGTGGGGACACCCCGACGACACCCCGCACGTCTGGCGCATGTACGGCGAGCTGGTACGCGGCGAACGCGAGAACTACCGCGTGGAGAAGCCGTACTACCGGCACGACGGCACCGTGCTGTGGACCAACCTGACGGTGTCCCTGCTCCGCGACGCCGAGGGGGTGCCCCAGTACCAGCTGGCGCTGATGGAGGACACCACCGAACGCCGGCTGCTGAACCTGCGCCTGCGCTACGAGGCCACGCACGACGCCCTGACCGGTCTGCCCAACCGGACGCTGTTCTTCGAGCGGCTGGAGAAGGCCCTCAGCGGGGCCGGGGGCAGCCACTTCGGCCTGTGCTACCTGGATCTCGACGGTTTCAAGACGGTCAACGACAGTCTCGGCCACTCGGCGGGCGACCGGCTTCTGGTCGAGGTCGCCGACCGGCTGCAGAGCTGTGCGACGGGGCCCGGCGAGGTCGTCGCCCGGCTCGGCGGCGACGAGTTCGTCGCCCTGACCACCGGCTCCGACATCGAACACAAGGTGACCGACCTCGCCGTCCGCATCCTGTCTGCCCTCTCCACGCCGATCCGGCTGGAGGGCCGCGAGCTGTCGGTCCGGGGCAGCATCGGCATCGTCGAGGGTCCGGCCGGGGAGCGCACCCCCGCGGAGGTGCTGCGCAGCGCCGACATCACGATGTACCGGGCCAAGGCGGCCGGCGGCAACCGCTTCGAGTTCGCCGACGCCGAGGCCGACGCCCGGGCCATCACCCGGCACGGACTGACCAACGCCCTGCCGGCGGCGCTGGAGCGCGGCGAGTTCTTCATCGAGTACCAGCCGCTGGTCCACATGCACGACGGCAGCGTGCACGGCGCGGAGGCACTGGTGCGCTGGTCGCACCCGCAGTACGGGGTGCTCGGCCCGGACCGCTTCATCCCGCTCGCCGAACGGACCGGACTGATCGTGCCGCTCGGCCGCTGGGTCCTCGAGGAGGCGGTCCGCCAGGCCCGCAACTGGCAGCGCCAGCACGGCGGCTCGGCCCTGCGGATCAACGTCAACCTCTCGCCGACCCAGCTGCACCATCCCGGCCTGGTCGCCGACACCGTCGCCGTGCTGGAGAAGTCGGGCCTCGCCCCCGGCGCACTGTGCCTGGAGGTCACCGAGTCGGCCCTGATAGGCGCCGACGACGAACTCCTCGAGCCGCTGCGCCGGCTCGCGGCCCTCGGCGTCGACATCGCCCTCGACGACTTCGGCACCGGCTACTCGAACCTGGCCAACCTGCGCCGCCTCCCGGTGAGTGTCCTGAAGCTGGACCGCTCCTTCACCCAGGGGATGCAGCAGATCCCGGCCAACCCCGTCGACGTCAAGATCGTGGAGGGGATCGTCGCGCTGGCCCACAGCCTCGAACTCGCCGTCACCGTCGAAGGTGTGGAGACCGGCGCCCAGGCCGCCCAGCTGCGCGCCCTCGGCTGCGACACCGCCCAGGGCTGGTACTACGCCCGCCCCGGATCCCCCGACCGCATCCACACCCTCTCCCTCTCGGACGCGGTGCCCTCCCCCTGACCCCCACCCGGGGGTCAGGCCAGCCCGGCCTCGGTGCCGCGGCCGGGCTCGCGCACGGCTGCCAGGACCCGCTCGTGCCGCCCGACGGTGTCGGCCAGTACGTGGGCGGCCGCCGGCAGCCGCTCGGCCTCGTAGGCGTCGAGCACGCCGTCCGCGGCCGGGTCGGTCAGGGCGGCGGCCAGCGCGAGGCCGAGCGCCGCCGCGTCCTGCACCCCGGTGTTCATGCCGAGGCCGCCGGCTATGGGATGGACGTGCGCCGCGTCCCCGGCGAGGAAGACCCGGCCCTCGCGCATCCGGGCGGCCATGCGGACATTGACCCGCCAGGCCGAGAGCCAGGTGGGATCCGCCAGCCGGATCCCCGGAACCCGGGCGTGCCGGTCGAAGAGCCGCTGGAAGCTCTCCAGCGAGGGAGGCAGCGGCTCGCCGTCCTCCCCGGGTTCGGGTGAGGCCTGCAGCTGGAAGACGTCCGTCGCCGGTATCGGGCAGAGCAGCATTCCCCCGCCGTCCGAGGTGAACCACTGGTGCCAGTGGTCCCGGCTCAGCCCCGGCGCCCTGACGTCACCGATCACCATCGTCTCCGTCGCGTCCGTGCGTCCCTCGAAGGGGATCCCGAGGAGTTTGCGGACGGAGCTGTGGCCGCCGTCGCACCCCGCGGCGTAGCCGGCACGGACCGAACGGCCGTCCGCCAGCTCCGCGGTGACCCCGGCCGCGTCCTGCGTGATGCCGACGACCCGGGCCCGGTACTCGACCCGGACGCCCAGGCCGGCGAGCCGCTCGCGGAGAGCCTCTTCGACCTGCCACTGGCCGATCAGGAGGCCGTCGCCGGACGGTGTGTCTTTGATGTGGGCGCCGTCGAAGTACTTGCGCAGGACCACGCCCCGGGTGCCGATGGCGGACATCCGCTCCGCGGCACCGAGCCGGGCGAAGACCTCCAGGCTGCCCGGAGTGAGGCCCTTGCCCCGCGACTCGCGGTGGGGTCCGGAACGTCCGTCGAGGACGCGGACGGCGATCCCGCGGAGGGTCAGGTCACAGGCCAGGGTGAGTCCGGTGGGGCCGGAGCCCACGATCAGAACGCCGGTCATCGGGAGTCCTCTCTCGTCGTCGTCTCGCTGTCGGTCTCGCTGTCGTGTCTCAAGGAAAGCGGGTCGGGCGAGAAAAAGCAACCCGGTTAGAAAAGTAACTGAGTGCAAAAAGTAACTCGGTCACATGTGTGTGCTAGGGTGGGAGCCATGGACAACACGACGGGTCTGCGCGAGAACAAGAAGCTCCGTACGCGTCACCGACTGGCGGCCACGGCGCTGGAACTCTTCCTGGAGCGGGGCTTCGACGCGGTATCGGTGGCGGACGTCGCCGCCGCGGCGGAGGTCTCCAAGCCCACGCTGTTCCGGTACTTCCCGAGCAAGGAGGACCTGGTGCTGGACCGGTTCGCCGACCATCAGGACGAGGCGGCGCGCGTCGTGCGCGACCGGCCGGCCGGCCAGGGTCCGGTCGCGGCGGTGCACGCGCACTTCCTGGAAGCCCTCGACCGACGGGACCCGATCACCGGGCTCTGTGACCATCCGTCCGTCCTCTCCTTCCAGCGGCTGGTCTACTCCACCGCGAGTCTGGAGTCGCGCCTCGCCCTCTACACCGCCCGCGAGGTGGAACTGCTCGCCGCGGTCCTCGAAGCCGAGTCGGCCACGCCGCTGACCGCCCGGCTGGCCGCGCTGCACCTGGTGGCCGTCCGCCACGAGCTGGGCCGGGAGAACTGGCGTCGCATCGACTCCGGGCAGGGCGCCGACCAGGCCTTCCCGGCGGCCGTGGCCGACGCGGACGCGGCCTTCGGGATGCTGTCCGGCGGGCTCGACCAGGTCCTGCCGATAGCCACCGCCTGACCGCGCCTGACCGCACCTGACCCCGCCTGGTCGCCCCTGACAGCCCCGGTCAGCCCACCAGGATGCGCTGCAGCTCGCGCGCCGCCCGCGGGGGAGCCACATCGGTGCGGTGGGCCAGAGCGATCGTGCGGCGCAGCGGGGAGCCCGCCAAGGGGGTCGCCCGCAGGCCGGGACCGGCGCGGTCCACCACCATCGCCGGTACCACCGCGATGCCCAGACCCGCCCGGACGAAGCCCAGGACCGCGTCCATCTCGCCGCCCTCCACGGTGAAGACCGGCTCGAAACCCTCCGCGCGGCAGGCCGTCACGGTCAGCTCCCGCAGGTCGTACCCGTGGCGGAACATCACCATCGGCTCGTCGCGCAGCCCGGAGATGCTCAGTGGCCCCCCGTCGCCCGGCGGCGGCAGCTCCGCGGAGGAGACCACCACCAGGTCCTCCGTCAGCAGCTCCACCGTCGTCAGCGCCGGAGCCGAGGGCGGCAGCGGCAGGGCGATCAGGGCCAGGTCCAGGGCCCCGCGTGCCAGTTCCCGTACGAGGTCGAGCGAACCGCTCTCCTCGATCACCAGCTCGATCCCGGGGTGTGCGGTGTGGAAGGTACGCAGCACGTCCGGCAGCAGGCCCGTGCACACGCTCGGAGTGGCCCCCAGCCGCACCCGTCCGCGCCGCAGCTGCGCCAGCTCCTGCACCTCGAGCCGTGCGGTGTCCGCGTCCGCCAGGATCCGCCGGGCCAGCGGCAGCAGCGTCTCACCCGCCTCGGTCAGCGCGATGTTGCCCCGCGCCCGGCTGAAGAGCTCCGCCCCCAGCTCCCGCTCCAACGCCTTGATCTGCTGCGAGAGCGACGGCTGTGCCACGTGCTCGCGCTCCGCGGCCCGAGTGAAGTGCCGGGTCTCGGCGACGGCCACGAAGTACGCCAGCTGCTGAAACTGCATAGGCAATGTCTATCAAGATGACCGACATCATGTCTTGGACCTTTCGGGTCCTTCGTCTCTACCGTCGAACCCATGGCTCTGGCAACGCGTACCCGGACCCGGACAGGCGGCTCCGCCGTATCGACGCTCTGGGACTCCACCATCGGGAAGAAGACCGTCATGGCGGTCTCCGGACTGATCATGCTCGGCTACCTCGTCGTCCACATGCTGGGCAACCTCAAGATCTTCTTCGGCCCGGGAGACTTCAACGACTACGCCCACTGGCTGAGGCACATGGGCGAGCCCTTCCTGCACAGCCACTGGGGCCTGTGGGCCGCCCGGGTGGTCCTGCTCGCAGCGGTCGTCGCCCACGCCGTGTCCGCGTACCAGCTCAGCCGCCGCGACATCAAGGCCCGCCCGGTGAAGTACGCGCACAAGCGCCGCCGCGCGAGCTACGCCACCCGCACCATGCGCTGGGGCGGGATCATCCTCGCCCTGTTCATCGTCTGGCACGTGCTCGACCTGACCACGCTCACCGTCAACGAACGCGCCTGGGCCGGCCACCCGTACGAGAACGTCCTCGCCACCTTCTCCACCTGGTACGGCAACACGATCTACATCGTGGCGATGGCCGCGCTCGGCCTGCACGTCCGGCACGGCTTCTGGAGCGCCGCGCAGACCCTCGGCGCCGGCAACGCCCGCCGCGACCGGACCCTGAAGTTCCTGGCCAACGCCCTGGCCCTCGTCCTCTTCGCGGGCTTCGTGTCCGTCCCCGTCGCCGTCATGACCGGAGTGGTGAACTGACCGTGAGCGACCGCATGAACGACTACGCCAGCTACACCACCGGCGGGCCGCTCGCCGACACCAAGGCACCCGGGGGCCCGATCGCGGAGCGCTGGGACCGCCGCCGCTTCGAGGCCAGGCTCGTCAACCCGGCCAACCGGCGCAAGCACACCGTCATCGTCGTCGGCACCGGCCTGGCCGGTGGCGCGGCCGGCGCCACCCTCGCCGAACAGGGCTACCACGTCGTCCAGTTCTGCTTCTCCGACTCCCCGCGCCGCGCCCACTCCATCGCCGCCCAGGGCGGCATCAACGCCGCGAAGAACTACCGCAACGACGGCGACTCGGTGCACCGCCTCTTCTACGACACCGTCAAGGGCGGGGACTTCCGCGCCCGCGAGTCCAACGTCCACCGGCTCGCCCAGATCTCGGTGGAGATCATCGACCAGTGCGTGGCCCAGGGGGTCCCCTTCGCCCGCGAGTACGGCGGCCTCCTCGACACCCGCTCCTTCGGCGGCGTCCAGGTCTCCCGTACCTTCTACGCCCGCGGCCAGACGGGCCAGCAGCTCCTCCTCGGCGCCTACCAGGCCCTGTCCCGGCAGATCGCCGCCGGCAACGTCGAGATGCACGCCCGCACCGAGATGCTCGACCTGATCACGGTCGACGGCGTGGCCCGCGGCATCGTGGCCCGCGACCTGGTCACCGGCGAGATCTCCACCCACTACGCCGACGCGGTGGTGCTGGCGAGCGGCGGCTACGGCAACGTCTTCTACCTCTCCACCAACGCCATGAACTCCAACGCGACCGCCGTCTGGCGGGCGCACCGGCGCGGCGCCTACTTCGCCAATCCCTGCTTCACCCAGATCCACCCCACCTGCATCCCGCGGACCGGCGACCACCAGTCCAAGCTCACGCTGATGAGCGAGTCCCTGCGCAACGACGGCCGCATCTGGGTCCCCAGGGCCAAGGGCGACACCCGCCCCGCGGCCGACATCCCCGAGGCGGAGCGCGACTACTACCTGGAGCGGATCTACCCCTCCTTCGGCAACCTCGTCCCCCGCGACATCGCCTCCCGAGCTGCCAAGAACGTCTGCGACGAAGGACGCGGCGTCGGCCCCGGCGGACAGGGCGTCTACCTCGACTTCGCCGACGCCATCCGCCGCATGGGCCGGGACAAGGTCGCCGAGAAGTACGGCAACCTCTTCGAGATGTACGAGCGGATCACCGCGGAGAACCCGTACGAGGTCCCCATGCGGATCTACCCGGCCGTGCACTACACGATGGGCGGCCTGTGGGTCGACTACGACCTCCAGACCACCGTCCCCGGCCTCTTCGCGATCGGCGAGGCCAACTTCTCCGACCACGGCGCGAACCGCCTCGGCGCCTCCGCCCTCATGCAGGGGCTCGGCGACGGCTACTTCGTCCTCCCCTCCACCATCAACGACTACCTCGCCCGTCACCCGCACCACGACGAGATCGACGACAGCCACCCCGAGGCCGCGGCCGCCGTCCGCGAGACCCGCGACTGCCTCGCGAAGCTGCTCGCCGTCGACGGCGACCGCACCCCTGACTCCTTCCACCGTGAGATCGGCGAACTCATGTGGGAGTACTGCGGGATGGCCCGCACCGAAACCGGTCTGCGCAAGGCACTCGCCCGGATCCCGGAGATCCGGGAGGAGTTCTGGCGGCGCATCAAGGTCCCGGGCAGCGGCCAGGAGTTCAACCAGTCGCTGGAGAAGGCCAACCGCATCGTCGACTACCTCGAACTCGCCGAGCTGATGTGCCTCGACGCCCTGCACCGCGCCGAGTCCTGCGGCGGCCACTTCCGGGAGGAATCCCAGACCCCCGACGGCGAAGCCGCCCGCCGCGACGAGGAGTTCGGCTACGCGGCCGCCTGGGAGTACCAGGGCACCGGCGCCGCCCCCGTCCTCCACAAGGAAGACCTCGTCTTCGAGTACGTCCACCCCACCCAGCGGAGCTACGCATGAAGCTCACCCTGCGCGTCTGGCGCCAGCAGAACGCCGACGCCCCCGGCGCCATGGCCTCCTACGAGGTCGACGGCATTTCTAAGGACATGTCCTTCCTGGAGATGCTCGACACCCTCAACGAGGACCTCATCCTGCGCGGCGAGGACCCGGTCGCCTTCGACCACGACTGCCGCGAGGGCATCTGCGGCGCGTGCAGCCTCGTCATCAACGGCGACGCCCACGGCCCGGAACGCACCACCACCTGCCAGCTCCACATGCGCTCCTTCGCGGACGGCGACACCATCGACGTCGAACCCTGGCGGGCCGCGGCCTTCCCGGTGGTCAAGGACCTCGTCGTCGACCGCGGCGCCTTCGACCGGATCATCCAGGCCGGCGGCTACATCACGGCCCCCACCGGATCCGCACCCGAGGCGCACGCCACCGCCGTACCCAAGGCCGACGCCGACTTCGCCTTCGAGCACGCCGAGTGCATCGGCTGCGGTGCCTGCGTGGCGGCCTGCCCCAACGGTTCCGCGATGCTCTTCACCTCGGCCAAGGTCAACCACCTGGGCGTCCTCCCGCAGGGCTCGCCGGAGCGCGAGACCCGTGTGCTCGACATGGTGGCCCGGATGGACGAGGAGGGCTTCGGCGGCTGCACCCTGACCGGCGAGTGCGCCACGGCCTGCCCCAAGGGCATCCCGCTGCCGTCGATCGCCGCGATGAACAAGGAGTGGCTGCGGGCGGTGCGCAAGGGCTGACCTGCCGCCTGCCGCCTGCCGCCTGCCGCCTGCCGCCTGCCGCCTGCCGCCTGCCGTCTGCCGTCTGCCGCCCGGCCTTGGCCCTCGGCTCTCGGTCCCAGGCCCAGGCCCAGGCCCGCCCCAGGCCCCGCCCGGGCCTGGGCCGATCGGCTGACCCGCTGCGCCGACCGGGCGCTCATCCCGGCCCCGGCCCGCGCCGTGTCCCGGCCGCGCAGGACCGTGGCGGACAGTGACCGCATGCCAGAAGCCCCCGCCGGGCCCGGACCGCGCCGCCGTGCCGTGCTGGCCGCCGCCCTCTCCCCGCTCGCGGCGGCCGGCTGTTCCACGGACGACCACCCCCGCGGCCCCGCCGCGGGCGCGCAGCCCGTGCCCAAGGACGCCCTGGTCATGGTGATCCGGCACGCGGAGAAGCCGTACGCCGGTGACACGGGCCGGGACGAGGAGGGCGAGGACGACCCCGGCTCCCTGGCCGGGCGCGGCTGGCGCCGGGCCGACGAGCTGCCGCGGCTCTTCCCGCCCGCCAAAGGCTCCTCGCTGCCCCGCCCCGCCGCCGTCTTCGCGGCCGGCGGCAAGGTCGCCGCCCCCGCCCGGTGCAAGCAGACCGTGGCGGCCCTGGCCACCGCACTGCGCACCCCCGTCCGTGCCGACATCGCCGTCGGCGCCGAACCCGCCCTCGCCCAGGCCGTGCTGGCCGGCCCGGTGCCCGCACTCGTCTGCTGGGAGCACACCGGCATCCCCCGCCTGGTCCGCGCCCTCGGCGCCGACGAGGTGCCCGGCGTCCCCGCGACCTGGCCCGACCGCCACGACCTCGTCTGGCAGTTCACCCGCAGCCGGGGCCGGTGGAGTTTCCGCGAACTGCCGCAGCACCTGCTGCCGGGCGATGCGTGAACCTGCGACAAGCACTCCGTGCGAAAAGGCTCATCGCGTTCGCCGAGTACGGTCGTTCCCCCACCGGGGGAGGGCCGCTCCTCGTCCGCCGGGCCCACGGCGCTCACCGTGTCAGGGCGTCCGCGGGACCTTCCCCAGTGCCCGTGCCACATAGGCTGCCGTCCGGCTGCCCGTGGTGCGGGCCACCTCCGCCGGGGTTCCCGCCGCCACGATCCGGCCGCCTTCCGTGCCACCGCCCGGGCCCAGGTCGATGACCCAGTCCGCGCCCGCCACCACGCCCATGTCGTGCTCCACGACCACCACCGAGTGCCCCGCGTCCACCAGCCCGTGCAACTGCCGCATCAGCACCTGCACATCGGCCGGATGCAGCCCGGTCGTCGGCTCGTCCAGCAGGTACAGCGTGTGGTCCCGGCGCAGCCTCTGCAGTTCCGTGGCGAGCTTGATCCGCTGCGCCTCGCCGCCCGACAACTCGGTGGCCGGCTGCCCCAGCCGCAGGTAGCCCAGCCCGATGTCCTCCAGCGCCCGCAGGCTGCGAGCCGCCGCCGGGACCTCCGCGAAGAACCCGGCCGCCGACTCCACCGTCAGCGCCAGCACCTCCGCGATGTTCAGGCCCGCGTACCGGACCTCAAGGGTCTCGGGGTCGTACCGGGCGCCCCCGCACCGCGGGCACGGGGCGTACGTGCTCGGCAGGAACAGCAGCTCCACCGAGACGAAGCCCTCGCCCTGGCACGTCTCGCACCGGCCGCCCGCCACGTTGAAGGAGAACCGGCCCGCCTTCCAGCCCCGCGCCCTGGCCTCCGGCGCCGCCGTGAACAGCCTGCGCACCACGTCGAACAGGCCCGTGTACGTGGCCAGGTTGGACCGGGGGGTGCGGCCGATCGGCTTCTGGTCGACCTCCACCAGCCGCCGTACGGGGAAGCCCGGATCCGCGAGGCGCCCTTCGACCTCCCGGGCCAGCGCCTGGCCCACCAGCGTGGACTTCCCCGACCCCGACACCCCGGTCACCGCCGTGAACACGCCCAGCGGGAACTCTGCGCTCACACCACGGAGGTTGTGCCGGTGGACGCCGCTGAGCCGCACCGCCCCGGTGGCCCTGCGCACCGGGCGGGGGGCGGCAGCAGGCTCCCGCACCGCGAACAGGTGCCGGGCCGTCGCCGACTCCGCCACACCGGCCAGCGACTCCGGCCTCCCGCTGTAGAGCACCCGGCCGCCGTGCTCCCCGGCCAGCGGTCCCACGTCCACCAGCCAGTCGGCGTGCCGTGCCACGTCCAGATCGTGTTCCACGACGAACACCGTGTTCCCGGCCGCCTTCAGCCGGTCCAGTACGCCGAGCAGCGCCTCGGTGTCGGCCGGATGCAGCCCCGCCGACGGTTCGTCCAGTACGTACACCACCCCGAACAGTCCCGACCGCAGCTGTGTCGCCAGCCGCAACCGCTGGAGCTCGCCCGTGGACAGGGTGGGCGCGGCGCGGTCCAGGCTCAGATAGCCGAGCCCCAGCTCGACGACGGGGCCGATCCGCGAGCGCAGGTCCTCCGCGAGCACCCGCGCCGCTTCCCCGCCCGCCGCTTCCCCGCCCGCCGCTTCCCCGCCCGGCGCCCCCTCGCCCGCTTCCCCGCGCGGGTCCGGGGCCCCCGTCGCACCGGCCAGTACGCGGTCCAGGTCGGTCAGCGCCATCGCCGCCAGCTCGGCGATGCCGTACCCGGCGAACGTCACCGCCAGGGCTTCCGGCCGCAGCCGCCGCCCTTCGCACACCGGGCAGGGGGAGTCGGTGAGGAAACTCTCCGCACGGGCCCGCAGGGAGGTGCTCTTGCTGTCGGAGAACGTCCGCATCACGTAGCGGTGGGCGCTCATGTACGTTCCCTGGTACGGCCGTTGGATCCGGTCGGCCTCCCGCACCGGGTGCACGGTCACCACCGGCTGCTCCTCGGTGAACAGGATCCACTCGCGGTCCTTCGCCGGCAGCTCCCGCCAGGGCCGGTCCACGTCATGACCCAGCGCCTCCAGGATGTCCCGCAGGTTCTTGCCCTGCCAGGCACCCGGCCAGGCGGCGATGGCGCCCTGACGGATCGACAGGCCCGGATCGGGAACGAGGAGTGCCTCGCTGGTGTGGTGGATCCGGCCGAGTCCGTGGCACGAAGGGCAGGCTCCGGCAGCGGTGTTGGGGGAGAAGGCGTCGGAGTCGAGCCGCGCGGCACCCGGCGGGTAGGTCCCGGCCCGCGAGTAGAGCATCCGCAGCGAATTGGACAGCAGGGTGACGGTCCCGACCGAGGAGCGCGAGCCCGGGGAGGAACGGCGCTGTTCCAGCGAGACGGCGGGCGGCAGCCCCGTGATCGAGTCCACCTTCGGGGCGCCGATCTGATGGATGAGCCGGCGGGCGTACGGGGCCACGGACTCGAAGTACCGGCGCTGGGCCTCGGCGTAGATCGTGCCGAACGCGAGCGAGCTCTTGCCGGAGCCGGAGACCCCGGTGAACACGGTCAGCGCGTCGCGCGGGATGTCCACGTCGACGCCGCGCAGGTTGTGCTCGCGGGCTCCCCGGACGCGTACGTGCGCGTCACGGCCGTCGGCGTCACGGGCGTCGGCGTCACGGCCGTCGGTGTCACGGGCGGAAGGGGCAGGATCGGCGGGCTGGTGCATTCGTCCTATTTTAGAGCCCGGCCCGGGGCGTGAGGCCCGCGACCCGGGCCAGCCTGCGGTAGGAGTCCAGCAGTGCCGCCCGGTCGTAGGTGGAGGTGGTGACCAGCAGTTCGTCCGCGCCGGTCAGCTCGGCGACCTCGGACAGCTCCGCCGCGACCTGTTCCTCGGTTCCGTGGACGTGCCCGGCCAGAGCCCCCTCGTACAGCTGCCGCTCCTTCGGGGTCATGGCCATGGCCTCGACCTCCTCGGCGGGTCGGAGCGGCGGGAAGCTGCCCCGGGTGCGGGAGTGGGCGAGGGACCACGCCTCGGGGACCAGGATCCGGCGGGCGTCCGCAGCGGTGGCCGCCACCGCCACCGTGCCGGAGACCACCACGTACGGCTCGGCGCCCCACGCCGTGGGCCGGAACTCCCCGCGGTACGCCCCGACGACCTCCGTGACCTTGTCGCGGGCCCGCAGGTCTCCCACGACCAGCGGCAGCCCGGCCCGCGCGGCGATCCCGGCGCCCTCACCGGTGGCCAGTACGTAAGCCGGTATCCGCAGCCCCTCGGCGGGGCGGGCGTGCACCTCGGGATGCGCCCGCTGGCTGCCGTCGAGCCAGCCCAGCAACTCGGCCAGCTGCTCCTCGAACCGGCCGGCATCGGCGGTGTTCCGGCCCAGGGCCCGCCGGATGCCGGTGGTGAAGCCGACCGAACGGCCGAGCCCCATGTCGATCCGGCCGGGGTACAGCGCCTCCAGGACCCCGAACTGCTCCGCGACCACGAGCGGCTGGTGATTGGGCAGCATGACCCCGCCCGTTCCCACCCTGATCCGCCGGGTGGCGCCGGCGACGGCGGCGGCCAGCACGGTCGGGGCGGAGCCCGCGACCCCGGGCACGCTGTGGTGTTCCGATACCCAGAAGCGGTGGTAACCGAGTTCCTCGGCCGTCCGGGCCAGGTCCACGGTGTCGCGCAGGGCCTCCGGAACCGGGCGGCCCTCACGGGTGCGGGACCGGTCGAGTATGGAGAGTCTTCGGATCACACAGGTCTCAACGTCCGGGGGCCGCGAGGATTCCCGCGACTCGACCTCCCGGGGCAATGCACCTGGGCCCGTTGTCGGGGCGCCCGAGTGCGTCCAGTACTCGGGCGCCCCTCCGCCTTGTGATGCACGGCACCGGACGCCGCGGGCCTGACCGACGCCACTTTGACGACAGGACCTAGGGTTGCGGGATGAGCGGGAACACCCACCGGCCGCTGGCCGTCTTCGACATCGACAACACCCTGGCGGACACGGGCCACCGCCAGCACTTCCTGGAGCGCCGTCCCCGCGACTGGACCGGCTTCTTCGGCGCGGCGCCGGCCGATCCGCCGCTCGGGCGCGGAGTGGCGCTGGCGCTGGAGAGCGGGGCCGACTGCGAGGTCGTCTACCTGACCGGCCGTCCCGAGCGGTGCCGGGCGGACACGGAGGACTGGCTCGTCCGGCACGGCCTGCCCGAGGGGCGGCTGTGGATGCGCGGGAACCAGGACCGGCGGCCGGCCCGGACGACCAAGCTGGAGGTGCTGAAGCGGATCGCCCGGGGCCGGGAGGTGCGCATGCTCGTGGACGACGACGAACTGGTCTGCCAGGCTGCCCGCGCCGCCGGATTCCGGGTCGTCCTGGCCGACTGGGCGGCGGACGCACCCGAACTCAAGGCGGCGCAGGAGGGGGAAGGCCGGACCTGAGCGGGCAGGGGAGCCGGTCAGTCCTCGCCCTCCAGGCGGAAGCCGACCTTGAGTCCCACCTGGTAGTGGGCGATCTCGCCGTTCTCGAGGTGCCCGCGTACCTGGACGACCTCGAACCAGTCGAGGTTGCGCACGGTCTGGCCCGCACGGGCGATCCCGTTGCGGATGGCCTGATCGATGCCCTCGTGGGAGGTGCCGACGATTTCGGTCACCCGGTACGTGTGATTGGACATGGGGGTCTCCCGACACTGGGTGGCTTCTGCCTCGTTCTACGGTGCCCCAGTAAGTCCGGCTCCGCGAACTTTGCGTGAACAGTTCCGAGCGAAAGGCCCTTGACCCACCCATTGGTCTATGCCAATTTCAAGCCATCCGAGATCCGTCCCCAGAAGGTGGCCTTTCGTGAAGATGCGCTTCCTCGCCGTGTGTACCGCCCTCGCGGCCGCGACCGCCCTGACGGGCTGCGGCCAGTCGGGTGACCCGGCCCCGGGAGCGCAGAAGGTGACGCTCTGGCTGATGAAGGGCAGCGCGTCGGAGGACTTCATCGGAAAGTTCACCGCGTCCTTCGAGCGGGAACACCCGGGTATCGACCTGGACGTCCGGATCCAGGAGTGGACGGGCATCGGCGAGAAGGTGAACGCCGTGCTCAAGGGCAGGAGCAAGGAGGGCGCCGACGTCATCGAGGTGGGCAACACCCAGGTCGCGCAGTACATCGAGACGGGCGGCCTCTCCGAGCTCACCCTCGAAGGCCTGCGCGAATGGGGCAGCAAGGACTGGCTCAGGGGGCTGTCCGACCCGGGAAGCGTCAACGGCGCCCAGTACGGCGTCCCGTGGTACGCCGCGAACCGGGTGGTGATCTACAACAAGGACCTCTTCGCGAACGCCGGGATCAAGAACACGCCCAAGACCCGCGCGGAGTGGCTCCAGACCACCCAGAAGCTCGACAGGGGCGGCCAGCAGGGCATCTACCTCGCCGGCCAGAACTGGTACGTCCTCGCCGGCTTCATCTGGGACGAGGGCGGCGAACTCGCCATCGAGACCAGCGGCCGGTGGGTCGGCAGCCTCGACGACGAGAGGGCCCTGGCCGGGATGGAGTTCTACAAGCAGCTCCAGAGCCTCGGCAACGGCCCCAAGGACGCCGACGAGGAGACGCCCCCGCAGTCGGAGGTCTTCGCCGGCGGTCAGGTCGCCCAGATCATCGCCCCGCCCGGCCAGGCCGCCGCGATCGAGGCGGCCAACCCGGCGCTCAAGGGCAAGCTCGGCTACTTCCCGATCCCCGGCAAGACCTCCGACAGGGCGGGTGCCGTGTTCACGGGCGGCTCGGACCTGATCATTCCGGAGGGGACCCGGCAGCGGAAGGAGGCGGTGGCCGTGATCACCGCGCTGGTCAGCGAGAAGTGGCAGACCGAACTCGCCCGCACCATGAGCTACGTGCCGAACAAGACCACGCTCGCGCACGTGGTCGAGGGCAACGACGGCGCCGCCAGCATGGCCGTCGGCGCCGCCCAGGGCCGGGCCACCCCGAAGTCCGCCCGCTGGGCCGAGGTCGAGGCGAAGAACCCGATCAAGCCCTTCATGACGGCCGTCCTCAACGGCCAGGACCCCAAGCAGGCGGCCAGGGCGGCCTCCGACACCATCAGCAAGGTGCTCAGCTCCGACCGCTGACCCGACCGCTGACCCGACCGCCGACCCGACCGCCGACCCGGCCGCCGACCCGACCGCCGACCCGGCCGCCCACCGGGAGCACCGCCGAGTTCAGCGTCCGCACATCCGCGGGCCGCTGAGCGGTCATGTCGAATCCAGCCGGTCACGGAAGAAGTAAAGGAGCCAGGTCGCACACCTGCCGGCCCGGCCCTCCGTGCCCGGATCAGGAGCCGCCATGACCATCGCACCCCTGTCCCCGTCCCCGCTTTCCCCGGCCCCCGCCGTCACACCGGCTCCCGCCGCCACGGGCACCGCCCCCGTCGGCGGTCCCCGCTACGCCGTGCGCCTGGCCCGCAACGAGGACGAGGTGCGCGCCGCCCAGCGCCTGCGCCACCAGGTCTTCGCCGGGGAGCTGGGCGCCCGTCTGGACGGGCCCGAGCCCGGCCTCGACGCCGACTCCTTCGACGCGTACTGCGACCACCTCCTCGTCCTCGACGAGGAGCGCGAACAGGTCGTCGGCACCTACCGGCTGCTGCCCCCGGAGCGGGCCGCCGTCGCCGGACGCCTCTACTCCGAGGGCGAGTTCGACCTCTCCGCCCTCGCCCCCATCCGGCCCGACCTGGTCGAGGTCGGCCGTTCCTGCGTCCATCCCGACCACCGCAACGGCGCCGTCATCGCCCTGATCTGGGCCGGACTCGCCCGCTACATGGAACGCTCCGGGCACAACTGGCTCGCCGGCTGCTGCTCGATACCGCTCGCCGACGGAGGGGTGCTGGCCGCGGCCACCCGCGAGGCCGCCCTGGCCCGCGCGTTCGCCCCCGAGGAGTACCGGGTCACCCCCCACCTCCCCTGGAACCCCGAGGGCATCCCCTTCCCCGCCCGCACGGAACTGCCCCCGCTGCTGCGCGGCTACCTGCGCCTGGGCGCCTGGGTCTGCGGAGAGCCCGCCCTCGACGCCGAGTTCGGCTGCGCCGACCTGTACGTACTGCTGTCCCTGCGCCGCACCAACCCGCGCTACCTCAAGCACTTCCTCTCGCTCGTCCCGGGCGCATGAGCGTCTGGCTGCCCACCTCGCCCTGCACCCCCGGGGCCTGCGCCGGCCACGCGGGGAGCACCGCGAGCATCCCGCACGCGGTGCTCCGGCTCGCCGCCGCCACCGCCCTGATCCTGGCCGGGGTCCTCGGCGCCCCGCCGCTGCGGCTGCTTCCCGCCCGGCTCCGGCACGCCGCCGTACGGGCCTGGTCGGCCGCGCTGGTCCGGGCCTTCGGCGTACGGATCACCGTGCACGGCGGCAGCCCCGGTCCGGCCGGCGGACGCCTCGTCGTCGCCAACCACATCTCCTGGCTGGACATCCCGCTCGTCGCCGCCGTCCTGCCCTGCCGGATGCTGGCCAAGAGCGACATCCGGGCCTGGCCGGTCCTCGGCAGCCTCGCCGCACGGGCCGGAACCCTGTTCATCGAACGCGACCGGATCCGCGCCCTGCCCGACACCGTTGGGAGCGTCACCGGCGCGCTGCTGGCCGGCGACCGGGTCACGGTCTTCCCCGAGGGCTCCACGTGGTGCGGGCGGGCCCAGGGCACCTTCCGCAGGGCCGTCTTCCAGTCGGCCCTGGACGCACGGGTTCCCGTACAGCCGATCCGCCTCACGTACCTGCGGTGTGACGGGCACACCGCCGGGGAGCCCGCCTTCGTCGGGGACGACCCGCTGACCGCCTCGCTCTGGCGGATCGCCCGGGCCCGCGGAGTGCGGGCCGAGGTCAGGCTGCTGCCGCGGATCCCGCCGGGCCGCCACGCGGACCGGCGGGACCTCGCGGCCGCCGCTCAGACGGCGATCGCCGCCTCCTCACACCCGGTGCCGCTCCCGGGCATCCCCACTCAGCCCGCCAAACCGTCGGCGACCGACAAGGACAGTGCGAAACGGCCCGCCGCGTCCGTCCACCACTGGGTCAGCTCCAGCCCCGCGGCCGCCAGTTCCTTGCGCACCCCCTCCTGACGGAACTTCGCGGACACCTCCGTCAGGATCTCCTCGCCCGCCGCGAACGGCACCACCAGATCCAGTGCCCTGATCTTCACCAGGACCTCGGACCGGGCCCGTAGCCGCATCTCGATCCACTCCTGCTCCCGGTTCCACACCGCCACGTGCTGGAAGTCGGCGGTGTGGAAGTCCGCGCCCAGCTCCCTGTCGATGACGGCCAGTACGTTCTTGTTGAACTCGGCCGTCACCCCCTGCGCGTCGTCGTACGCCGCCACCAGCACGGCTTCGTCCTTGACCAGGTCCGTGCCGATCAGCAGCGTGTCACCGGGCGAGAGCATCGCCCGCACGGACGCCAGGAACACCGCGCGCTCCGGCGGCAGCAGGTTCCCGATCGTGCCGCCCAGGAACACCACCATCCGGGGCCCGGGGGACTCCGGCAGGCGCAGCGCCGCCGTGAAGTCGGCCAGCAGCGCGTGCACCCGCAGCCCCGGATGAGCCGCCAGCAGCGTTTCGGCCGCACCGGCCAGGGCGCTCTCGCTCACGTCCACCGGGATGTACGTGTCCAGCGCGGGCATCGCCTCGATCAGGTGCCGGGTCTTCTCCGAGGAGCCGGAGCCCAGCTCCACCAGGGTCCGGGCCCCGCTCGCCGAGGCGATCTCCTGCGCCCGCTCCAGCAGGATCTCCCGCTCCGCGCGCGTGGGGTAGTACTCGGGCAACCGGGTGATCTCCTCGAAGAGTTCACTGCCCCGCGCGTCGTAGAACCACTTCGGCGGCAGCACCTTGGGGGTCTGGGTCAACCCGTGCAGCACGTCCGCGCGCAGCGCCGCCTCAGCGGCGTTCTCATCGAGGGTCCGGGTCATCTGGAAGTCGTTCACGAGCGCTCCTTCTCCCTCATGGGGGTCTCCTTGAGCGGGGTCAGCTCGACCCGGGTACGAGTGGCGGTCAGCAGGGTCCCGTCGGGCACTTCGCACCAGCGGGAGTCGTCGTCGTACGGCTCGGACGCCACCACCACGCGCTGCGTCTGCGCGTCGGCCAGGTACCAGAGCGAATCGCCCCAGGCCGTCGCCGCGATGGCGGAGCCGTCCGTCAGCAGCAGGTTCAGCCGGGAGCCGGGAGCGGCCCCGGCCAGCTCCCGCACCGGTCCGGCCAGCGCGGTGCCCAGGTCGTCCCCGGCCCGCAGCCGGTGCAGGGTCAGCGCCCAGATCAGCGCCGAATCCGTGCGCGCCTCCAACTGCAGCAACTCCTCGGGCGGCAGGCCGAGCGCGAGCGGAGCCGCCGCGTCCGGCCAGTCCCGTATCACGCCGTTGTGGCTGAACAGCCACGGCCCGTCCGCGAACGGCGCTGCCGCGGCCTCCCCGTCGGCCCCGGGCAGCGTGGAGTCCCGTACGGCGGCCAGTGCGGCCCCGCTGCGCACCACGCGGGCGAGATCGGTGAAGGTCAGGTCGGACCAGATCGGCCCGGCCTTGCGGTAGCGAGCCGGCACCGGGTCGTCGTCGGCGTACCAGCCGACGCCGAAGCCGTCGGCGTTGACCGTGCCGCTGCGCTGGTGGTGCGGCTCCCAGGACTGGTGGACCAGCGAGTGCGCGGGCTCGCTCAGCAGCCGCCCGAGCGCCACCACCGGTCCCAGATAGGCGATATGACGGCACATCAGACGTCCCTCGCGGTGCGGAAGCCGGAGAATATCTGCCGCCGCACCGGCAGGTCCCAGTTGCGGAACGTGCCCCGGCAGGCCACCGGGTCCACCGCGAACGAACCGCCCCGCAGCACCTTGTGCTCCGGCCCGAAGAAGACCTCCGAGTACTCGCGGTACGGGAAGGCCCGGAACCCCGGGTACGGCAGGAAATCGGAGGCCGTCCACTCCCATACGTCGCCGATCAGCTGGCGCACCCCCAGGGGGGAGGCGCCGGCCGGGTAGCTGCCCGCCCGGGCCGGACGCAGATGGCGCTGGCCCAGATTGGCGTGGGCGGGGGTGGGGTCGGCGTCGCCCCACGGGTATCGGGTCGAGCGGCCGCTCGCCGGATCGTGCCGGGCGGCCTTCTCCCACTCGGTTTCCGTGGGCAGTCGGCGCCCCGCCCAGCGGGCGTAGGCGTCCGCCTCGTACCAGCTGACGTGCAGCACCGGCTCCTCGCCCGGCACCGGCTCGGTGACGCCGAAGCGGCGGCGCAGCCACTGGCCGCCCTCGCTGTGCCAGAACAGCGGTGCCCCGATGTCGTGTTCGCGGATCTGCTCCCAGCCCGCCGGCGCCCACCAGCGGGGCTCGCGGTAGCCGCCGTCGGCGATGAACGCCTCGTACGCGGCATTGGTCACCGGCACCGTGTCGATCCAGAACGGCGCCGTGTCCCGGGTGTGCGCGGGCCGCTCATTGTCCAGCGACCACGGCTCGGCCGACGTCCCCATGGTGAACGGGCCGCCGGGGACGAGCACTTCGGCCGCGGGCGGCGGATCGTACGCGGGATCCGGGTCCGGGGCGGTCAGTACGGGGGCGCCCCGGCGGAGCTGATGGGTGATCAGCATGGTTTCGTCGTGCTGCTGTTCGTGCTGGGCGATCATCCCGAAGGCGAAGCCCGAGTCCAGCAGCGCCGTGCCCTCCAGCGGAGTGCGCTCCAGCAGGTCGAAGACCCTGCCGCGTACCTCGGACGCGTAGCGGCGGGCCTCCCCGGGCCCCAGCAGCGGCAGCTTCGGCCGCTCGGAGCGGGGATGCTCGAAGGCGTCGTAGAGCGAATTGATCTCGGGGCGCATGGAGTCGCGCCCCGCGACGTTGCGCAGCAGCCAGAGCTCCTCCTGGTTCCCGATGTGCGCCAGGTCCCAGACCAGCGGGGACATGAGGGGGGAGTGCTGCGCGGTGAGGTCCTCGTCGGTCACGGCGTCGGTGAGCGAGGCCGTACGGGCCCGGGCGGCGGTCAGCGCGGCGGCCGCCCGCTCCCGCAGGCCGGGATGGGATTCGGTGGTCACGGCCGGGCCTCCGTCGCGGTGGGATGGGGGTGGGGCGGTTCGTCGGCCGGGCTGCGACCGCGCAGGACGAAGCGCTCGGTGAAGGCGCCGACCGTGTCGCGGACGTGCGCGCTCGCGCCCAGCCGCGGCAGCGCCTCGGAGGCGGCCCGGAAGCAGGCCCTGGCCGCCGCGCGCAGCTCCGGATCGGACAGGCCGCGACGGGCGGCGGAGCGCCAGAGCGGATTGTGGGGCGCGGGCTCGGAGCCGTAGGCGTCGGCGAGCCCCTTGGCGACCCGGTACGCGGTCTCGGCCGCCTCGGGATCGTCGAACAGCGCGTGCACGACGGCCACCGGGACCAGCCAGCCGTCGTCACCGGGCTGGGCGTCGATCATCCGCAGCTCCAGGTGGCCGCGCGGCCGCACGGGCGGGAACAGCGTGGACAGGTGGTAGTCCAGGTCTTCCGCGGTGGGGGGCCGCTGCCCCGGGTGGCCGCCCGTGCGCAGCCAGTCGCGGAAGGTCATGCCCCGCGGGACGGTCCACGGCCCGTCGCCGAGGGACCGTACGCACATCACCTCGGTGTCCAGTGCCGTCCGGGTCCAGGTGTCGCGCGGCGGGCCGTCCAGCGGCGGGGCGAGCGCGCGCCGGCCGTCGTCGATGTCGGCCCAGGTGCCCTGGCGGGCACAGCGCCATCCGGCGTACGGACCCTCGTGCGCGGGGGAGTTGGCGAACGCGGCCACCAGGACCGCGCCCAGCAGGTGCGCCAGCCGCCAGCGCCGGCCGTGGCCGAGGACGCCGGGCTCCTCGTGTCCGGCGTCCACACAGACCTGTACGGAGGCGGAGGCGCACATCATGGCGCGCCCGGCCGGGCCGGTGCGGTCGAAGTAGGCCTCCATCGCGTCGTAGCGGGGGCTGGCCAGCAGCCGGCGGTACGGGCGGCGGGAGTCGTGGCCGTGGCCGTGCAGGACCAGCCCCTGCGTGAGCAAGGCGGCCCGTACGGCGGTCAGATCGTCCTGCAGGCTGTCCACGCAGGCGCTCAGGGAGGTGGCGGGGGCCGAGCTGAGCTCCAGCTGGCCGCCGGGTTCCACGGTCACCCCGGAGTGGAGGGGCAGGGCGCGGGCGGTGGTGTGCGCGGCGAGCAGCCGTTCGGGGGACAGGGGCCGACCGGGCCGCTCCGCGTCCAGGACCAGCCATTCGAGCTCGGCGCCCAGGAGGCGGGGTGGACCGGTCTTGAAACATATGCCGTGGACCAGGTCCTCGGCCTCGGGCTCGGTGATCGCTGGTGCGGGTGGGTGGCCGGTGGGCGGAGCGGGTGAATCCTGTGACATGACCGGGTCCTCGTCTCCTGTCGTCGGTCGTGACATCACCCGTCCCTACCCGTCTGCCGGGCACAAATACCTTTGCCGCCGAGGCTGATGGTGCAGAAGATGACGGTGTGAGCAGCAGATTGCGCGAGATCGCGCGGGAGAACGCGGAAATCCTGGCGGCCGGTGGCTACCGGACGCGGTCGGGACGGCAGGTAGCGCTGGCCGCCGCCCTGGCGGAAGCCAAGGCAGGAACCAGGATATATGGACCAAACCGCGTCATTCCAGGCGAGATGATCGCGCGCGGGGACGGCGGGACGACCGTCGAGGTAACCGGGGAGAGCAGCACGGTCGCCGCCCGCAGGCTCGTCGCGGCGGGCCCGCGGCCCGACCCGGAAGGCGCCGGGGTGGCCGTGCTGAACTTCGCCTCGGCCCGGAATCCCGGCGGCGGCTACGTCCGCGGCGCCAAGGCCCAGGAGGAGGCGCTGTGCCGCGCCTCGGCCCTGTACGAGACCCTGCTGGAGGCGCCGGAGTACTACGAGGTCCACCGCGCGGAACGCAGCACCTTCTACACCGACCGGGTGATTCACTCACCCGGCGTGCCCGTCTTCCGCGACGACCGGGGCGCGCTGCTGGAGAACCCCTTCCGGGTCGGCTTCCTGACCTCCCCCGCCCCGAACGCGGGCACGATCCGCCGCCAGGAGCCGGAGCGGGCCGCGGAGATCCCGGAGGCCCTGGTACGGCGGGCCGGGCTGGTCCTGGAGGTGGCCGCGCTGCACGGGTACCGGGGGCTGGTGCTGGGAGCGTGGGGGTGCGGGGTGTTCCGCAACGATCCGGCGGAGGTGGCGGAAGCCTTCCGGGGCCTGCTGGCGGGACGGTTCGCGGGGGTGTTCGACCGGGTGGTGTTCGGGATCCTGGACCGCGATCCGCGGACCCGGGAGGCCTTCGAGCGGGCCTTCGCCGCGTAGGGACGGGCGACGGCGTCAGGGCCGCCGGCCCGTGTTCCTCCCGTACAGCGCCATGAGGTGGCGGACCAGGGCGAGGGCGGCGAGGAAGGCCACGAGCGCGCACACCCCGTGCCAGCCGGCCCGGCCGTAGACGTGGACCCCGGCCCAGGAACCCGCGCTGCCGCCCAGGTAGGCGCAGGTCATGTAGGCGGTGTTGAGCCTGCTGCGGGCGTCGTCGCGAAGGGCATAGACCCGGGCCTGGTTGGCGACCATGCCGGACTGCATCGCGACGTCGAGCAGCAGCGTGCCGACCACCAGCGCGGCCAGGCCGGCTGCGCCGCCCCGGGCGCCGGCGGCCAGGACCGCGGCCGCGAGGAGGACCCCGAGCACGCAGAACAGGTTCACCCGATCGGGTCCCCTGCGGTCCACCAGGCGACCGGCGAACGGGGTGCAGAGCAGGGTGGCCGCGCCGACCAGGGCGAGCATTCCCACGGCATGGGCCCCCAGGCCGTAGGCCGGGCCGGTCATCAGCAGGGCCAGACACGTCCACACGGCGGAGAACCCGCCGAAGACCGCCGCCTGGTAGAAGCAGGAGCGCCGCAGCTCCGGCTCCGCGCGCAGCAGGCGCAGCGGCTCGGCCAGCAGCCCCGGGTACGGCTGGCGCGAGGGCGGGGCGGTGACCGGCAGGATGCGGGCCAGGACGGTCGCGAGGAGCAGGACCACGACCGCGGCCACCAGGTAGGGGGCGCGCCATCCCAGCCACTCGCCGAGGGACCCGCTGAACGCACGGGCCAGCAGCATGCCGCCGGTGGAACCGCTCAGCAGGGTGCCCACCACCTCTCCGCGGCGCTCGGGGGCCGCCAGCCCGGCCGCCAGCGGACCGATGACCTGGGCGGCCACGGTGGTGACCCCGACCAGTGCGCCGGCGGCGACGAGGGGCGGCAGGGCCGGAGCACAGCCCGCGGCCAGCAGACCGGCGCCGGTGAGGGCGAACAGGGTGACGAGCAACGGGCGGTAGGGGAGCCGGTCGCCCAGCGGCACCAGCAGAAAGATCCCGGCCGTGTAGCCCACCTGGTCGCGGTGACCACGAGGGCGGCGGAATCGGGCGACGCGCCCAGGCCGGCGACGACCAGCGGGCTGATCGCCTGCGGGAAGTAGATGGTGCCCACCCCGACGGCGCAGGTCAGGGCGAGGACCAGGAGCATCCGGCGGCTCATCCCCGGGGCGACGACGGCGGCGCGCCGTGCGCGAGCTGGATGTGTCATGCGCGGAAGTCCACGGCACCCGCGCCCCCGGGCCAATCGATGTAGCGTACGGCTTAATGATCAGCTTCGAGCTCGGCGTCGAGGATCTCGCGGACACGCGGTTCGCCCTGTCGCCCCTGCACGAGACGGTGCTCAGCCTCCGGGTGCTGCGCGAGCCGGGGCTGTCCGCGCTGCTCCTCCCGTGGCGCAGGTCCGTGCTCGGCGAAGGGGGCGGCCCGGGTGGACACGGCGCACTGGGCGCACTCGACGCCGGCCTGCTGATGTCCCTGGTCGCGACGCGGCGCACCCTCCCCGACTTCCTGACCCCGCGGCCCACGGGTTTCGCCCCGGCCTTCGAGGAGGAACTGGCCGTCGTCCGCCGGACCTCCCCCGACGCGGTCCGCCGTGATCTGCTGGCCACGCACGCGCCGGACCCGCTTCCCGAAGCCCTGCGCGCCGCCACCGCCGCCGACGCGGCCGTCGCCGCGCTCCGCGATGACATCTGCGAAGCCCTGCTGCGGTACTGGAAGGCCGCCGTCGAGCCGGTGTGGCCGCAGGTGCGTCTCGTCCTGGAAGCCGACATGACGTACCGCGCGCGGCAACTGGCCGTGGGTGGTGCGCGCCTGCTGTTCGCCGACATGCACCCGAACCTGCGGTGGCACAACGGCGTGCTGCACATCTCCGACATGATCGGCGGTCACCACGTGGCCGCGTCCGGGCGGGGCCTGCTCCTCCTACCGTCCGTGTTCGCCCACAAACCCGCGCCACCGGTCAGCCCGGACCAGCCGCCGACGCTGGCGTACCCCAGCCGCGGAGTGGCGACGCTCTGGGGCCCGGTCCCCGTCGCCGACGCGGCGGCTCTGGTGTCGCTCCTTGGCGCGCCCAGGGCGAGACTGCTCGGCCTGCTCGACGAGCCGCTGCCCACGGTCGAGATCGCCCGCCGCCTCAGGGTCACCCCGAGCGCCGTCTCCCAGCACCTGCGCGTCCTGTACGCCGCGGGCCTCGCCACCCGGGCGCGCGCCGGACGGCAGGTCCTGTACCGCCGCAGCCCCCTCGGCGACCAGCTGACCGGCTACCGCCAGCCGTAGCGTTCGCGCAGCCGGTCGATGACCAGCTGGAAGCGTCCCCGGTCCAGCGCGCAGGCCTCACGCCGCATTCCCGACTCGTGCACCCGCAGCACCCGGTCGACAGCCACCCAGGACTCCCGCCCGGCGCTGTCCCACGGTCCCGTGCCGATCGGCACCCACTCCCGGTCCTGGTCGTGCCGCTTGCTGGACAGCTGCACGGCGAGCAGCGTCCGCCCGGCCGCCTCCCGGGCCACGACGAGCACCGGCCGGTCCTTGCCGCGGCCGTCGTTCTCCTCGTACGGAACCCAGGTCCAGACGATCTCGCCGGGATCGGGTTCCCCGTCGGGGTCGGGGGCGTACGACGTCTGCACCGGGCCGATGGCCTGCGGATCGGCCTCGGAGGTGGCGGTGGCGCCGTCACGGCCGGGCTGGCCGGGACCGGTGCCGGAGTTGCTGTGATGCGAAAGTGCCGTCATCCGGGTGAGGGTAGCGGTCGGGGCGGGGGCAGGGAGTGGGGCGGGGCGGGGCTTCGGGCTGGGGCGCACCCCCGGCGGTGCGGGGCTTCGGGTGGGGCGTATCCCCGGCGGCGCGGGGCTTCGGGTGGGGCGGAGCGGGGCCCCGCCCCGCCTCACCCCGGCCGGCGGGCCGCCCAGTTCTCCGCCGCCTCCACTTGCGCCGCCAGCCCGAGCAGGACCGGCTCCGATTCCGCGGGGCCCAGCAGCTGCGCTCCCAGGGGCAGTGCGTCGGCCGTGAAGCCCGCCGGGATGTTCACGCCCGGCCAGCCCAGGACGTTCCACGTCCAGGCGTACGGGCAGGCCGCGATCATCGCGCGGTCCGTGGCCATCGCACCCAGCCCGGCCAGTGCTCCGATCCGCAGCGGCGGTGTGGCCGTCGTCGGGGTCAGGACCACGTCGAAGCGGTCGAATATCTCGCCGACCCGCCGCCGCAGTACCGACTCGGCCCGGCGGGCGGCCCGCAGCGTCAGACCGCCCAGGATCCGGCCCGTCCGTACGGCCTCGTGCGTGCGCGGGTCCAGCAGCGAGGGATCCGGTACCCGGGCCGCCCAGTCCCGTACGCCGCTGGTCGCCCGGGGGACGAAGGTCAGGCCGATCGGGCCGTAGCGCGGGTCCTCCGGGACCACTTCGTGGCCCAGCGACTCCAGCCGCCCGGCCAGTCGCTCCACCGCCGAACGGACCTCGGGGTCAAGGGACTTGGGCGTCGCCGTGAACGGCATGGCGAACGAGAGGGCGATCCGCAGCCGACGGGGGGTGCGGCGGGCCGCCTCGGACGCCGAGATGCGGGCCGGGCGGTGCAGGTCCTCGGGGTGCGGGCCGCTCGCGGCGTCCAGCAGGAGCGCGGCGTCGGCCACCGTGCGGGCCAGTACGCCGTTGACGGTGAGCCCGTGGAAGGACTCGGGCTCCGGCCAGGTGGAGATGCGCCCGCGCTGCGGTTTGACGCCCACCAGGTGCGTCCACGCCGCGGGGATCCGCACCGAGCCCGCCCCGTCGGACCCGAGCGCCGCCGGGACCAGTCCCGCCGCGACGGCGGCCGCCGAACCGCCCGAGGAACCACCGGGCGTGTAGGCGGGGTTCCAGGGGTTGCGGGTCCGGCCGAAGGCGTGCCCCTCGGTGAAGGGCCACTGGCCCAGCTCCGGCGTCTGGGTCTTGCCGACGATCACGGCGCCGGCCGCGCGCAGCCTCCGTACCGCTTCGCTGTCGGCGGTCTTGGGCGCGAAGTTCCCGGCGCAACCGAAGGCGGTCGGCTCGCCCCCCACGTCCATGTCGTCCTTGACGGCGAGCGGGACGCCCAGCAGCGGCAGCCGCTCGCCCGCGGCCAGCCGCCGGTCCGCCGCGTCCGCCTCGGCCAGGGCGGCCTCGGCCCGCACGGTCCGGAAAGCGTTGAGCTCCGGCTGGGCGGCCGCGATCCGCCGCAGGGACTGCTCGGTCAACTGCCGTGCCGTGACGCTGCCTTCGGCGAGAGCGGCCGCCATCTCCACCAGGCCCGAGGGTCCGGCCGTACCGGACGCGGACCTCGCGGCCACCGTCCCCGCCGTCCCCGCCGTCCCCGCCGTTCCCGCCGTCCCCGCCGTTCCCGCCGAGACCGCTGCCGCCGAAGCATCCGAGACCTGAGAATCCGAGACCGAAGAATCCGACACCGTGATCAACTCCCCCATTACCGACCGGTAGGAAAGACGGTACGGGGGAGTGGTGGCGGTGACTAGATCCAGCCCTCCAGCGAGGTCATGAAGCCGTCGAAATCATCTCGGTGGATGGTGTGCCCGGCCCCGGAGACCGAACGCACCTCGAAACCACGGGAGGTGAGGACCTCCGCCCGCTCCGGCGAGATCAGGACGCTCGGGTCGGCGAGCTGCACGAGCGAGGGCACCACCGGCGCGGCCGGCATCAGGTCGGCTCCCACCAGCGGGCCGAGGCTCAGCGCGGTGGCTTCGTCCCACACCGCCAGGGTCTGCAGTTCGACGTCGACGTCGGCCTCCTCCCAGCGCGGATTCAACGCCTGGATCTGCTCCCTGGGCGCCGACTTGAACTGGGCGAGGATCTCGGGGCCGACGCCCTCCATGGCGGCGAGTGACCACGCCGGGTCGGAGAACACCGCCCGCCGCGGCTTCAGCCGGTCCACCGCGAGCGACAGGGTCAGGCCGCCCAGGGAGTGGCCGATGGCGAGTTCGGCACCGGCCGGAAGCGTCTCGGCCACGTCGTCCGCGTAGAGCTCCGGGCTGTACTCCCCGCGGCCGCTGGCCCCGTGGCCCCGCAGGTCCACGGCTATGACGCGGTACCCGAGGCCGGCGAGTGCCGGACCGACCCGGCGCCAGGTGCGGTGGTCGGACATGATGCCGTGGATCAGGAGGGCGACGCGGTCGCCCTCACCCCAGGTCCGGGTGTGAAGCTGCACTGTGGTGCCTTTCTGAAGGTTCCTCGAAGGATTCCAGGAAGGAGGGACGAAGGTCGAACGGGTCGGCGCACGCTGCGGATCGGCTGCACGTTGGCGATGTCCAGGACGCCCGAGTCGCGCGCCGCGTCCTCGTCCTCGTCCTCGGGCGGCACCATCGTCACCAGGGCCGGTGTCCACGGCCATGTGGCGGCCGAACACGAGCCCGTTTGACGGCCGCGAAGGCCTGCATTGCGTCGCGAAGACCGCCGACACCCCTGCGATCAGGCCGAAGTTCGCGGCCTTGCCGCCCCGCTGCTGCTCGTCGGCCACAGCGCCATCGAGGCCCCCTGCGCCGGAGTCGCCGGCGTCCTGCGAAGCGTGCGGACCAGGTGTGCGCGCTCCTGTCGAGACGGCGGGGGTGCGACGGAGCGCGGCGGGGGGACGGAGCGTCCGGACGCGACCGGACGTGACGGGACACGTCCGGCGACATACCTGTTGAGGTGGATGTGACGGCGGATGTGACACGCTGATTACGCGTGTCACTGATTCGTGTAACCAGCACGTAGCAGTCGTTTCTGGCCATCCGCCAGCCCCCGGGCGCAACCGGTCTGGAAAGATTCCACGGCAATGTCACAGTCATCGAAGTCGCCGAAACCGCCCGCACCGGCCTCCGGGTCTTCCACGCCGCCGCCCGTGCCGACCAGCGCCGACGTGGCCCGCCTCGCGGGCGTGTCGCGCGCCACGGTCTCGTACGTCCTGAACAATGCGGAGGCCGTGCGCATCAGCGAGGCGACCCGTCGCAAGGTCCGCGAGGCCGCCGAGGAGCTCGGGTACGTGCCGCACGCGGCCGCTCGCAGCCTGCGCGCGGGACACACCCGGATCGTGCTGCTGCCCACCTCGCACGTGCCGGTCGGACCGATGTACACCACCTTCCTCAACGAGCTCCAGTGGGCACTGCGCCGCCTCGACTACACCGTCGTCCAGTACGGGAGCCTCGGCCTGGGCGGCGACGAGGCCGCGCGTGCCTGGGCGGAGCTGCGTCCGGTGGCGGTGATCTCGCTGGGCCAGATCGAGCTCTCGGCGCGCAACGTCGCCACCCTGAAGCGGGCCGGCGCCCGCGCGGTGATAACGATGGGCCCGGCCGGCGTGCCGGGGGCGCACGCGCTGGTCATGAACCAGGAGGAGGTCGGCGTCCGGGCCGCAGCCCATCTGGTCGCGCGCGGCCGACGGCGGATCGGCGTGATCGTGCCCGAGGAGGACGGCCTCGAACTGTTCTCCGCACCCCGCCTGGCGGGCGCCCGCTCGGTGGCCGGGGCGGGAGCCGGGTCGGGGGCCGGGTCGGGGGCCCGGGTCGAGGCCCTCCCAATGGCCTACTCCGAGGAGTCGGCCGCGGCGCTCGCCGCCCGCTGGCGGGGGCTCGGGCTGGACGCGGTGTTCGCGTACAACGACGAGTACGCGATGCTGCTGATGCGTGCCTTCCAGGACGAGGGCCTGCGCATCCCCGAGGACGTCGCGGTCATCGGCGCCGACGACCTGCTCATCGGGCTGCTGCTGCGGCCGAGGCTGAGTACGGTGCAGATCGAGATGCCGACCGGTGACCACCTGGCGTCGCTGGTCGACCGTGCGGTGCGGGAGCCGTCGGAGATCACGGAGCGGCACGACCTGATGGCCGCCGTGGCCGTCCACCGCGAATCGACCTGACGGCCCCGTGGGCCCACGGAACGGTCCCGGAGGCCCATCGGAGCCGGACCCGGAGCCGGACCCGGACCCGGAGCCGGACCGGAGCCGGACCGGAGCCGGACCGGAGCCGGACCGGAGCCGGACCGGAGCCGGACCGGACCCGGACCGGACCCGGACCTGCGCCCGGACCGACCATGGGGCCGTTGACAGGTGGTGACCTGCGGACGGAGACTTCGGGCGCGCCCCACCGGGCGCGCCCGGCGGCGTTGTGCGGTGCCCACGCAGGCACCGATGCGCCGCCGCCCGTACGGATCCGCCCAGGAGAGACCCCATGAGCATCCGCACCGTCCGCGACGTCTACGTCGTCGACGCCGTCCGCACCCCGATCGGCAAGTTCGGCGGGGCCTTCGCCGGGGTCCGGCCGGACGACCTCGCCGCGCACGTCGTGCGCGCGCTGGTGGACCGTACGCCCGACCTCGACCCCGCGCGCATCGACGACGTCGTCTTCGGCGACGCCAACGGAGCGGGCGAGGACAACCGCGACGTCGCGCGGATGGCCGTGCTGCTGGCCGGGCTCCCGGTCAGCGTCCCCGGGGTCACCGTCAACCGGCTCTGCGGATCCGGCCTCGAAGCCGTGATCCAGGCCGCCCGCGCCATCGCGCTCGGCGACGCCTCCGTCGCCATCGCGGGCGGCGTCGAGTCGATGACCCGCGCGCCCTGGGTGGTGCAGAAGCCCGAACGGACCTTCCCCGCGGCCCACCAGCAGATGTGGTCCACCACGCTCGGCTGGCGGATGACCAACCCGCGCATGCCCGCGGAGTGGACCGGCTCGCTCGGCGAGGGCGCCGAACTCGTGGCCGACAAGCACGGCATCACCCGCGAGGCGCAGGACGCCTTCGCCCTGGAGAGCCACCGCAAGGCCGCTGCCGCCTGGGCCGCCGGACTGTACGAGGACGAGGTCGTGCCGTACGGGGGCGTGGACCTGGTACGGGACGAGTGCATCCGGGAGGGTTCCACGCCCGAGGCGCTGGCCCGGCTCAAGCCCGCCTTCCGGACGGACGGAAGCGGCACGGTCACCGCGGGCAACGCCTCGCCGCTCAACGACGGCGCCGCCGCCCTGCTGCTGACGGACGAGGCGGGACTGGCCGCCACCGGACGGGAGCCGCTCGCCCGGATCAGTGCCTCGGCCGTCACCGGGATCGAGCCCCAGCTCTTCGGCCTGGGACCGGTGGACGCCGTCCAGCGGGCACTCGGCAAGGCCGGCCGGGGCTTCGCCGATCTCACCACCTTCGAGCTCAACGAGGCTTTCGCCGCACAGGCGTTGGGCTGCCTCGCCTCCTGGCCGGAGCTCGACCCGGCCGTGGTCAACCCGCGTGGCGGGGCCATCGCGATCGGCCACCCGCTCGGTGCCTCGGGGGCCCGGCTGGCCGGGGCGGTCGCCCACCAGCTGGCGGCGGCGGGCTCGGGTACCGGCATGGCGGCGCTGTGCATCGGGGTGGGGCAGGGCATCGCGCTCGTCCTGGAGCGCTGAACCGGCCGCCGCCGTACGGTGGGCGACCGTTTCCGGACACGGACCCTTGCCAACTGCCCAATAACTGAACAGAAGTGGTGCCTCCGGTCTGGCACGATGGCGCGTGCTGCCGCCCCCCGCCCCGCCCATCCCCACCGGAGGCCCCGCGCCATGCCGCTTCTCGATCCGACGCTCTGGCAGGACGGACCCACCCCCCTCACCGGCGGCGCCGCCGCGGTCGTCGAACCCGCTACCGGCCGCACCCTCGCCACCGTCGACCTGGCCGCGCCCGCGGACGTCGCGGACGCCGCCTCACGGGCCCGGGCCGCACAGCGCGACTGGGCGCGCGCCACCCACCTGGAGCGCGCGGCCGTGCTGCGCCGTGCCGGGGACCTGTTCTCCGCGCACGCCGCGGAACTGCGGGAGTGGCTGGTGCGGGAGTCCGGCTCGATACCGGGCAAGGCCGACTTCGAGCTGCACGTCGCCGCACAGGAATGCTACGAGGCCGCCGCGCTGGCCTCGCGCCCCACGGGCCAGGTACTGGCGAGCGAGGCGCCCCGGCTGTCCTTCACCCGCCGGGTGCCGGCCGGGGTTGTCGGCGTCGTGGCCCCGTTCAACGCCCCGCTGATCCTCGCGATCCGCTCGGTCGCGCCCGCCCTGGCCCTCGGCAACGCGGTGCTGCTCAAGCCCGACCGGCGCACGGCCGTCTGCGGGGGCCTCGCCCTGGCCGCCGTGTTCACCGCGGCCGGTCTGCCGGGCGGGCTGCTGCACGTCCTGCCGGGCGACGCCGGGACCGGTGCCGCGGTGGTCGCCGACCCCCGGGTCCGGGTGGTGTCCTTCACCGGGTCCACCGCCGCCGGCCGCTCCGTCGCGGAGCTGGCCGGCCGTCACCTCACCCGCGCCCACCTGGAGCTGGGCGGCAACTCGGCCCTCGTCGTGCTCCGCGACGCCGACGTCGAGGCCGCCGTGGCCCAGGCCTCCTGGGGTTCCTTCTTCCACCAGGGCCAGATCTGCATGACGGCCGGGCGCCACCTCGTCCACGCCTCGCTCTACGACGAGTACGTGGAGCGCCTCGCCGTACGCGCCGAAGCCCTGGCGGTCGGGGACCCGTACCGCGAGCAGGTCCACCTGGGCCCGCTGATCGACCGGGCCCAGGTGGAGCGCGTACACGCCCTGGTGGAGGCCAGCACCGGACGGGGCGCCAAGCTCGTCGCGGGCGGAACTCACCGGGACCTCTTCTACCGTCCGACGGTGCTGGCGGGCGTCGCCGACGACACGCCCGCCTACGCGGAGGAGGTCTTCGGCCCGGTCGCGCCCGTACGCTCCTTCGCGACGGAAGAGGAGGCGGTGGCCCTGGCCTCGGAGGGCCCGTACGGCCTCTCCCTCGGGATCGTGACCAGGGACGCGGCGCGCGGCCTGGACCTGGCCGAGCGGATCCCGACCGGGATCGCGCACGTCAACGACCAGACGGTCAACGACGAGGCCGTCGCCCCGTTCGGCGGCGTGGGTGCCTCCGGCACCGGTGCCCGCTTCGGCGGCGAGGCGAACCTGGACGCCTTCACGGAACTGCGCTGGACCACGACCCGCGCCGTCCCCGCACCTCACCCGTTCTAGGAATGCCGACGGCAGGCCGTTCGTTCCAGAAGCAGACGGCTCAATCAGGAGGTCTGGAAACCGTGGCTACAGTCGAGCTCACCAAGGAAAACTTCGACCAGACGGTCAGCGAGAACCCGTTCGTGCTGATCGACTTCTGGGCGGGCTGGTGCCGGCCGTGCCTGCAGTTCGCCCCGGTCTACGAGAGGGCGTCGGAAGCCCACCCGGACCTGGTCTTCGCCAAGGTGGACACCGAGGCGCAGCAGGAGTTGGCGGGTGCCTTCCAGATCACCTCGATCCCGACGCTGATGATCGTCCGGGACCAGGTGGCCATCTTCGCCCAGCCCGGCGCGCTGCCCGAGGCGGCTCTGACGGACCTCATCGGGCAGGCCCGCGCCCTCGACATGGACGAGGTGCGCGCGAAGATCGCCGCCGAGCAGAAGGGCGCCCAGGACACGGGAGCGCAGGACTCCGGCACGCCGGAAGTCTGATTGCGCGACGCCGCCCCCTGCGGGCGGTGACACTGATCCGTATGACTGAAGCCGTGGAGTACGACGTCGTGGTGCTCGGCGGGGGGCCGGTGGGCGAGAACATCGTCGACCGGACCCGCGCCGCCGGGCTGAGTACCGCCCTCGTGGAGAGCGAGCTCGTGGGCGGGGAGTGCTCGTACTGGGCCTGCGTTCCGAGCAAGGCGCTGCTGCGCCCGGTCCTGGCCCGGGCCGACGCCCGCCGGGTGCCGGGACTGGCGGGCTCCGCGGCGGGGCCGCTGGACACGGCGGCGGTGTTCGCGCACCGCGACTACTGGACCGGGAACTGGAAGGACGAGGGCCAGATCGACTGGCTCGGCTCGATCGGCGCCCATGTGTACCGGGGCCACGGCAGGCTCCACGGGGTCCGCAAGGTGGCCGTCACCAGCCCCGAGGGCGAGCACCACGTGCTGTCCGCCCGCCACGCGGTGGTGATCGCCACCGGTACCCGGGCGATGATCCCCGACGTGCCGGGGCTGGCCGGGGCCCGTCCCTGGACCAGCCGGGAGGCGACCTCCGCCCGGGACGTGCCCGGCAGGCTGCTGATCGTGGGCGGCTCCGTGGTCGCCGCCGAGATGGCCACCGCGTGGCAGGGCCTCGGAGCGCAGGTCACCGTACTCGTACGCGGCCCGCGGCTGCTGCCGCGGATGGAACCCTTCGCGGGCGAGCTGGTCGCCGACGCGCTGCGCGAGGCGGGGGCGGTGGTCCGTACGGGCGTGGCCGTCGAGGCGGTCGTACGGAACGGCTCCACCGGGCCCGTGACGGTGGTCCTGCGAGGCGGCGAGATGCTGGAGGGCGACGAACTGCTGATGGCGACGGGCCGTACGCCGCGGACCGAGGACATCGGGCTGGAGACCGTCGGGCTGCGCGCGGGGGAGTGGATCGGGGTCGACGACAGCTGCCGGGTGCCGGGGCACGACTGGCTGTACGCGGTCGGCGACGTCAACCATCGCGCGCTCCTGACCCACCAGGGCAAATACCAGGCCCGGATCGCGGGCGCCGCCATCGCCGCGCGCGCGGCCGGCACGGCCCCGCTCGACACCGGACCCTGGGGTGCGCACGCGGCGACCGCCGACACGCGGGCCGTCCCGCAGGTGGTCTTCACCGACCCGGAGGCCGCCGCGGTGGGCCTCAGCCTGGCCGAGGCCGAACGGGCGGGCCACCGGGTGCGCGCCGTGGACTACGACCTGTCCAGGGTCTCGGGCGCCGGGCTGTACGCCGACGGCTACCGCGGCCGGGCCCGGATGGTCGTCGACCTGGACCGCGAGGTCGTCCTCGGGGCCACCTTCGTCGGCCCGGGCGCCGCCGAGCTGCTTCACGCGGCCACGGTCGCGGTGGCGGGGGAGGTGCCGATCGCGCGGCTGTGGCACGCGGTTCCGTCGTTCCCCACGATCAGCGAGATCTGGCTGCGCCTGCTGGAGACGTACCGGGGATAGCGGGTGTCCGGCGGCGGAACTCCCGATCCCCGGGCCTCGGCCCGGTCGGGGACCGGACGCTGCGCCTGGAGGAATGATCTCCTCGGTGTGTTGAATGCGGCGTACGCACGTGTGGACCAGAGACGAAAGAGGCATCGCCCGTGATCGTGATCGCCCACCTCAGCGACATCCACCTCGACGGCGGCCCGCGGGCAGCCGACCGTACCCGCGCCGTCATGGAGTACCTCGACGCCCTGCCGTACGACCTCGACGCGGTTCTGGTGAGCGGGGACATAGCCGACCACGCCGCTCCCGCCGAGTACGAGGAGGCCGCCGAGCTGCTGCGCTCGCGGCACCCCCTCGTCGTCTGCCCCGGCAACCACGACGAGCGGGTCGCTTTCCGGCAGGGGATGTCGGGGGAGGGAGCCGACGCCTCCGCGGCGCCGGTCGACCAAGTGCTGCGCGGGGACGGCTTCGTGCTCGCCGTGTGCGACTCGTCCGTTCCCGGCGAGGACCACGGCCTGCTGGAGGAGTCCACGCTGGCCTGGCTGGACGGCGTACTGTCCGACACCCCGCGCGAGACCCCGGTGCTGGTCGCCTTCCACCACCCGCCGGTACCGCTGCACACCCCGTACGTCGACGGGATCCGGCAGTTCGGCGAGGAGCGGCTGGCGGCGCTCGCCGAACGGCACCCGCACCTCAGTGCGTTCCTGTGCGGGCACGCCCACACCGCGGCCGCGACCACCTTCGCCGGACGCCCGCTGCTCGTGGCGCCCGGTGTGGTCTCCGCCCTCAGGCTCCCCTGGGAGATCCAGACGGGGCCCGACCACCACGTCCACCTCGACGAGCCGCCCGCCGTCGCCTTCCACGTGCTGGGTGAGGACGGGCGGCTGACGACCCACTACCGCGTGGTCGCCGGCCGACGGTAGCAACTGCCGTCCCGGGTCCTGGTGAGACGGCCCGAGGTGATCAGATAGCGCCGCAGCGCCGAGCAGTCCTCGTGCACCGTGCGCAGCGCGTCGTTCACCTCGGGCTCCGTGTACTCCCGGTCCACCGCGAACAGGGTCTCGGTGAGGTGGGCGAGCAGCTGCTCGCGCCGGGCGGCCTTGCGGGGGATGGCGACGAGGCGCCCGCCGGAGAAGGGGTCTGATACGTCCCGCCGTGCCGGGGGCGCGGATTGCCGGTGTTCGGTGCTCTGTGACATGTCCGCGAGCTTCACCCGCCGCCCTCCCGCGGGGCAACGCAATTTTCGGCACAGCGCGCCCGGCCCACCGCTGAGCGGCCGTACGCACGAACGGCCCGCCGGACTCCGGGGGAGACCGGCGGGCTTCGGCGTGCGGGGCGTGCGGGGCGTGCGGGGCGTGCGGGGGGTGGCGGGTCAGGGACCGACGGTGATCTGCTGCGCCGGGTCGGTGGTGTCGCTGACCAGGTAGACGGCGTTGAAGGTGGACGTGGTCGCGCTCGTCGGGCAGCCGAACCCGCCGGTGACCGTGACCGGTACCGAGGCGTTGGTGAAGGTCAGGCTCGACGGGGCGCCGTTCGTCCAGCTCCCGGGCACGTTGGCGGAGGCCGCCGGCGCGGCGGTCACCGTACAGGTGGCGAGGCCCGTGGTGTGCACGACGAGCCCGCCGACCGGCACGGTCATGGTGGCGGTGGCCGGGGCGCCGTTCTGCATCGACACCGACCAGGAGCCGCTGGTGGTGACCGTGGGGGTCACGCCCCACATGCTGGAGGTGCACGAGCTGTACGTGGGCGGCGTGATCGGCGAGGAGACCGCCCCGGCCGGGTTGGTGTTGCCGGGGGCGGCCGGCACCGCACCGGTGGCGACGGAGACCGTACAGGTCACCGTCACCGAACCGGCCTTGAAGGTGGCCTTCCCGCTGAGGGTGGCCTTGAAGGAGTCCCCGGCCGGGGTGACGGTGGTCGACCCGGCCAGCGGTAAGGGGGCGGCGGAGGCGGAGGCGGTGACCGAGGCCGCCGACAGGGCTGCGGCGGCGGCCATCCCGAGGGCGAGAGCGGTGCGCGTACGGTTCATGGCTGTGCTCCTTGGGGATCGGAGTGCGGCGTGGGGACCGCGGGGGAGGGAGCGGGGGCGGGGGCGGCGAGAGGGGCGGGAGCGGGGGCAGCGGCGGCGGACGGCTGCCAGGCGAACATCAGGCCGCCGCCGAGAATGCCGAGCAGGGTGCCGATCAGGAACCCGCCCAGGTTGGACAGGACCAGGGCCGCCGTCGCGATCAGCGTGGTGAGGACACCGGCCAGGCCGCGCTGCGCGGGCGCGAACCAGGCGGTGAGCCCGAACACGATCATGACGATCCCCATCAGGACGGACGGGATCCCCGCCACCCCCTGCTGGAGCATGATCTTCAGCGGTGCCAGCGGCAGGACACAGATCCACGCGCCGGCCAGGACCGCGAACAGCCCGCCCCAGAAGGGTCTGCTGCGCCGCCACCGCCGCCAGCGGGTCAGAAGCATTCCTTCTTGCCCTTGCTGACGTTCATGCTCAGCCCGGACAGCTTGAAGGTGCCGGCGTTGGTGGCCCACGCCGTCTGCTGCAGATCGGTGATGCTGACCCTGTCCGCCTGCTGGGCGAACAGGTCCTGCATCCCCTGAGCGTCGGCCGGCCCCTTGTCGAGGGTGGAGGCGTCACGGCCGATCTCGATGTTGGTGAAGACCGCGTCGCCGGCGAGCTGCGTCGCGTCGACGAACAGGTTGCTCGCCTCCACGGGCTTCTTCTGCCCGGCCGTGAGGTTGAGCGAGATGTCCCCGATCACCGGGAGCGTGGTGACCACCGACTGGCAGAGGCTGTTGAGCTTGGCCTCCCTGATGGCGGTGACCGCCACCGGGATCAGCTCCTCGCGGGCGTTGACGTCGACGCTGCCGTACTGGGCGAAGCCCTCGCCCTCCAGGCTCTTCGCCGACACCTTGAACTGCTGCCCCGAGACGGCGAAGGAGGCGGCGAGCGCGCCCTGCGCGAGGGCGATGCCGAGACCGGCGGTGACGGCGACGGCGGGGACGGTCAGGACCGCGAAACGACGCCAGCGCACACGGCCGTCGACGGGTCCGGGAGCACCGGGGGCACCTGCAGCACCTGGAGCACCGGGGGATTCGGGTAACTTGGGGGAATCTGCCATGAGATCGTCCCTTAACTTCGGCTGTGCACCGTTGTTACCGACGAGTTGAATGTAAGAGTGCCAATGGAGGTTGGCAAGGTTGTGCGAGCGCGCCCTTTCAGCCGACTCCTACTGCTCCGTACGGAGCAGTTCGGCGACCTCGGCGTCCACCCGGCGCGCCATCGCCCGCGCGAACTCCGTGGCCACGACCTCACCCGCCACCGGCCTCAGTGCCCTCACCGCTGCCGTGATGTGCTCCAACTGTGTGGCCGAAAGCAGCTCCAGCCCCTGTGCACCGATCACATGCCGCCGGAACAGTCCGACGAACCGGTCCGCCAGCGCGGCCGCCTGCGCCTGTACGAAATCCCCGGCGTCCAGGATCTCCGCCAGCGGGACCCCCTGCCGCACCAGCGCCAGCGTCGCGTCCAGCAGCCGTCGGCTCGGGTAGGTCACCAGGTCCCCCTCGACCGTCACGTACCCCAACTCGGCCGCCCGCCGGGTGTCTTCGGCGGTGGCCGTGGGGCCGAACAGCTCCCGCAGCTCGGCCCGGGTCATCGTGACCGGCTCCTCCTGCACCCAGTCCCGGGTCATCTCCCGTTCCAGGCCCAGCAGTTGCGACAGACCGCCGCCGTCCTCCCAGGCGTGCAGGAGCTCGGCGATGCCGTTGACGGTGTAGCCGCGCCCCAGCAGGTCGCTGATCAGCCGCAGCCGCGTCAGATGGTCCTCGGAGTACCAGGCGATCCTGCCCTCGCGGCGTGGCGGCGGCAGCAGCCCGCGCTCCTGGTAGTAGCGCAGGTTGCGCACCTTGACGCCTGCCGCGCGGGCCACGTCCTCCCGGCGGTACCGCCCGCCGCCGCCCTCGTCCCCCACCTGGCTGCTCACGCGGCCGAGTGTAGGTCTTACCGGCAGGTCACATAGCCCGTGGACGATCCTGCTTGACCGCGCGCAGGACCACGAACTTCGGCTCGCTCGCGACGACTTCGCTGTTGCCGAAGAGCCGGCGCAGGTGGGTGTGGTACCCCATGTGCCGGTTGGCGACGATCCACAGCTCGCCGCCGGGCCGCAGCACCTTGCGCGACTGCGCGAACATCCGCAGCGCCGTCGCGTCCGTCGTGGCCTGGTGGGAGTGGAAGGGCGGGTTGCTCAGCACCAGGTCGACGGAGGCCGGGGGCAGCATGGCCACCCCGTCGCCGACGAGGAACTCGGCGGTGCGCCGCCCCTCGCGGACGTTCGCCCGGTAGGTGGCCCGCGCCGAGGCGACCGCCTGGTAGGACTCGTCGGTGAAGACGACCTCGGCGTCCGGGTCGTGGACCTGGACCGCCGTGCCCACGACGCCGTTGCCGCAGCCCAGGTCCACGACCCGGGCGCCGTCCGTGTTGGTCGGCAGGTTCTGCAGGAAGAAGCGGGTGCCGACGTCCATCCGGTCGGCGCAGAAGATCCCGGCGTGGTTCACGACCGTCAGGCCGGAGCCCGACCCCGCGTCCTCGTCGACCGTGTACGTCAGCGGCCACGGTCCGGCACTCGTCGGGTGCACGGCCCCGGGGGTGCCCGGCGTGCAGAAGATCAGCCGCGCCTTCTTCTCGGCGAGCGAGGTCTTCGTCGGGCCCAGGATCCGCTCGAAGAGCCGCAGCGTGGAGGTGTGGATCTCCTTGACCATGCCGGTCCCGACGACCACGGTGCCCGCGTGCACGTGCGGCGCCAGCCGGTACAGCTGGTCCTCCAGCAGCGCCAGGCTCTTCGGTACGCGCACCAGCAGTACGTCGATCCGCTGGGGCGGCGGATCCTGCGTGGTCAGCAGCGTCACCGTCGACTTCGACGTCCCGATCCCGTTCCGGTCGAGGTTCGCGGCAGTGGCGGAGCGGGTGAGGGAGGAGTCGGTGATCTGCGTCGGCCGGTACGCGGCGAGCGCCGTCGTCAGCGCCCCCCAGCGGTCCCCGAGCACGGTGATCTGCCCGGCGCCGGCCAGGTCCACCGGCCCGCGTTCCCCGGTACCGGAGTCGAGGTGGCGCAGCAGGTACTCGTCGGCGGCGTCCCAGGCGCGGAGCCGGTCGCGCGGGTCCTCGGGGAAGCGGGTGAGCTCGTAGGTGCCGAATGGCGTGGTCAGGCGGTTCATATGGGACCCAGGCTAGCCGAGCCGGAGCCCCGGCCCCGCACGGACGGGGCCGGGCGGGCCCCCTCGGGTGCCGGAGCCGCGGCTGTCCGGCCCGTACGCGGACCTCTACCCGGGGAACTCCCCGGCCATCGCGGCGGCCATCCGCAGGTACGGACGGGCCTCGGCGGCCCGGCCGCTCCGTTCCAGCGTGCGACCGAGCATCAACTGTGCGTAGTCCTCCACGGGCCAGCGCTCCAGGATGGCGCGGAGCTCGTGCTCGGCGCGGGAGAGCTGGGCGGAGTGGTAGTAGGCGCGGGCCAGCAGCAGGCGCGGCGCCAGCTGCTCCGGGACCTCGTCCGCGAGGGTGTCCAGGATGCGTGCGGCCGTCGCGTACTCCCTCGCGCCGAAGAACAGCTGGGCCCGCGCCCAGCGCTCCGCTGCCGTCCCGTGCTCGAAGTACGTCCTCGGCGCGTTCATCGCGTCCCTTCCGTCGTCCGTTCCGCGTATCGGATGGTGTGTCCGCAGCCTCCAACACGCCCGGGCGGTGCAACATTCCACCCGACGCGTTCCCCGCCTCGCGGCTAGGTTGTCCGCATGAGCAATCTCGATCGCCAGCCCGCTCTCTCCACCTGCGGAGGCCGCGGCTTCGTCGTGGCCGAACCGGTGCGCGAACTTCTCAGCCCGCGCACGGTCAAGCTCGGGGAGTCCACCGAGGTACGCCGGCTCCTGCCGAACCTGGGCCGCCGCATGGTGGGCGCCTGGTGCTTCGTGGACCACTACGGCCCCGACGACATCGCGGACGAGCCCGGCATGCAGGTGGCGCCGCACCCGCACTCCGGCCTCCAGACGGTGAGCTGGCTCCACGAGGGCGAGGTGCTGCACCGCGACAGCGTCGGCAGCCTGGCGACGGTGCGCCCGCGCGAGCTGGGCCTGATGACCTCCGGCCGTGGCATCAGCCACTCCGAGGAGAGCCCGCGCCCGCACGCCCGCTTCCTGCACGGCGCCCAGCTCTGGGTGGCCCTCCCGGACGCCCACCGCGATGTGGAGCCGCACTTCCAGCACCACCCCGAGCTCCCGCTGGTGAGCGCCCCGGGCCTGACCGCGACGGTCATCCTCGGCACCCTGGACACGGCGACCTCGCCGGGGTCCGCGTACTCCCCGATCGTCGGCGCGGACCTGGCCCTCGCGGCGGGCGCCGAGGCCCGTCTGCCGCTCGACCCGGACTTCGAGTACGCGGTCCTGTCGATGTCGGGCGAGGCCCACGTCGACGGCGTCCCGGTCCTCCCGGGCTCGATGCTCTACCTCGGCTGCGGCCGCACGGAACTCCCCCTGCGCGCCTCGTCGGACGCGGGCCTGATGCTCCTGGGCGGCGAGCCGTTCGAGGAGGAGATCGTCATGTTCTGGAACTGGATCGGACGGTCACACGATGATATCGCGCAGGCCCGCGAAGACTGGATGAACGGGTCCCGATTCGGCGAGGTCAAGGGCTATGACGGCCCTCCGATTCCCTCCCCGGAACTGCCTCCTACCCACCTGAAGCCGAGGGGAAGGGTTCGTTGACCTGCTGTTTTACGCGGCTGGGGGCTGGGGGTGGCACTCGCACCCAGCCCTCCGCTTGTCCTGGTGGAAGGGAGGCTGTCGAGCACGGTCCGACAGCCGTCGGCGCCGGCGGTTGAGTCTCATCTGTCGCAGGCTGTAATCAGCTTTGCTCAGACGAATGCTGACCTTTTGCTGACTTTACTGACGAGTAGTTAGATTGGTCCTAGGTTTGCGCCGGATTGCCTTGCCTGCAAAGGACGGCGGATGCTGCCCTTGCATCGTCGGCTCCGACAGCCTTGTAGACGGAGCTGGCCAAGGTGTTCGATCTGTCGCCGGAGTGGGCGCGTGGGCATGTGGTGGACGTTGTGGACAAGTGACAACAGCCTCGCTGCTCCGGTCCCGCCCGCCAGCCACTGGCGGGAGACTGCGTGGGTGCTGGAGGTTGCACCTCCGGGCAGACCGGACGTAGCTGCTGCTCGGCGAGGAACGATGTGCTGATCGCGTAGGCGATCGAGGGCCGGACCGTGCGCGCCTGCTGCGCAATCACCGGCGGTGTGTGCTGAATCTCCGGAGTCAGGGTGTGACGTCGCCGTTGCAGAAATTGTCGCTGCTCGCCAGAGTCCGGTAAGTGACTCCTTCCCAGCCGTTGGGGCGGTCAGCGAGGCGTGTGGCGGCCTCGTCCGCCAAGTAGTTGCGCACTTCCTGGGCCCCACCAATGTGACGCAGAGCGGTGAGCAGGCTGAGGATGCCGCTCAGGGTGCGGTTCGCTTGGATGGCGAAGAGACTGGACAGTCCAAAAAGTCCGAAGTGGTACTGAACTCGGTCAGTGAGGACTTGATCCCAGGATGGCGAGGGGCTGACGAAGAAGTCGAGCCAAAGAGGGCTGTCGCCCACGATCCTCGCGTCGAGCCAGTGGTCATCGTCGATGCGGTCGAGGTAGGGGTGCAGAGGAGTCGTCTCAAGACTCGTCGGGAGGGCGTCGCCCTTGGCGTGGTTGCAGTCGGCGCAGGCGGGCACCAGGTTCAAGGGATCGACGCACAGCGCAGGGAACGACTTCTTTGGTAGGACGTGGTCAAGGGTTCTGACGACCCCGTGTCCGCACAGGGGGCAACGATCATGTTGCGGGGCTGTTCTCAGCTGCTCGTAGATGACTCGACCGTTCTTGGTACCGAGCATGCCGTTCTCGTAGACCCACGCCACGGCTTCGGCCGCTGAGATATTCGGTAGGGCGAAGGCCGCGCACTCCAGGGTGTGCAGGGAGCCTTGCTGGGCCGCGCACCGGAATTGCTCGCCTGCTTCCTCGATGCGTTCAGTGGCGGCCAGAAGCCGTGCCTGGCGGGACGCGTTCCGGGTGCCAGCCACACACGCCTCGTAACTTTGACGGGCGGTGACCCTGGGCGGCTCCAGAGGCCACATCAGCGGCGCCCCTGCGACGTTTGGTAGGCGAGCAGAATCCGCACGAGGCCCTTCGCCTCCCCGCCGAGCTGTCCGCCGAATCGGGCTAGGACCTGCTCGTACGTGCCCAGTTCCCGGACTGCCTTCTCGATCTCGGCGTGAAACCCGGACCGCCGGACTTCGAGGCCGAATATCTCGTGGGTGAGAACCCCGACGTTCTCGCCGTAGGTCTCGATCGATGGCCGCTCCGGCTGCATGGTGCCCCGGCGGCTGACCTTCCAGACACAGGAGCGCGGGACCTCCTGCAGGACCACCGGCGAGTGGGTGCCCAGGAGTGCGACCGCATTGCGGTCGGTGAGCAGGTCGGACAGGGCCCTGACGAAGGACGCCAGAAGCGGGGGATGTAGATGTCCTTCAGGCTCGTCGAGGAGCACCAGCGACCGCTCGGCGACGGTTTCCACCAGACGCGTCATCGTCAGCAGGACAATCGCATGCCCCGAGCTGAGACTGGAAAAGATCTCCAAAGCAGTGTCACGGTCGCTCGTACGGCCGAACACGCCTCGGTCCAGGAGAGCCTGCGCGAAGGAGCGGACCGGAGATTCGAAGAAGTACGGGTCGCTACCCAACGTCTCTAGCGCCTTGATCCAACTGTGGACTCGGCCGGCGGCGACAACCTCCTCCACGCTCTTGGAGAACTCCTTGCTTAGGTCAAGGCGGGTCTTGCGCTCCCGAGTCGGGCGCCCCAGCTCATCCACCTTGGCAAGGCCCACATACCTGAAGGAAGCACCCGCAACGTTGTCCTCGGCCGCGGGAGGTGGTTGGCCGTCGGTAACGTCCAGCGCACCGTCCCAGCCTTCCAGCTCACCCTGTTCAGCAGCGCCCTGTTCCGACTCGAACTGCTCCTGAGCCGGGTCGAAGGCGCTGAAGGTCACGCAGACCACGTTGACGAAGGAGCCGGGTCCATCCTCGCCCCAGATGAGACGCCCGACGGCATCGCTGTCCTCTTCCGGATGTACGACGGCCCTGGTGATGTCGCCGAGCACCGTGGTCTTTCCGACCCCGTTCCGACCGATCAGAACGTGAATGTTAGTGGGGGGCTGTGCATGCGGCTCGACTGAAAAGGAGAGGTGCCAGGGTTTCGTGGCACTGCCGTTCGAGCTGCCGTGCCCGGCGGGGCCCAGGTAGTCGAACCGGTACTCCGTGAGCCGGGGACCGCCCTGCGCGATGCGCCGGAACTGGGCTGCCACCGTCCGTGTCTCGAGGCTACGCAGCAGCGATGTGTGGGTGACGTCCCATTGCATGGCGGTTGCGAAGACCGAGGGGTCGACCGCCATATCGCACAGACCGTTCAAGACCGCGTGCCGCGTCTCATTACCAAGCTTGCGGATGTTCTCGTAATAAAGGTCGCTCTGCCCCACGGAAAACCAGTACAGGCGCTGATCAAGTCCCGATAGTGCGGAGAACGACCCTGCCTCGAGAGGCCTCTCGCCCCGAATCAGGTCGGCATACCCGATCTTTACCGCACCCAACTCGATGAGCGATCCGTGGTTACGGAACCACAGTTGGTAGAGCGTCATGTACTCATCGTCCGCTGCATAGCTGTCAGGTCCTGGATCGCCGCGTGGCGCCAGCAAGCAGGCGCGAGGACCGTCGTTCGTGGGACCGTCTCGATCGAGCACGATGAAGCGCAGTTTGTCCTCCTGGGCAACGTAAACGTGGAGCGGGTCACCGGCTCAAGTCGTGGTCTGTTGCCTCGCCTGAACCAAGCAGTTACCGGGACTCGCGGCACAACTCGGGCCGTCAGAACTTGGGGCCGTCTCATCGCCAGCGACTCATGGTAGGCCGCCCAACACTGCTGCCTCTTGCGATTTAAAAACTCTTGTACCTTCGCAGTTGGCGATGTGCGCGCTGCTGTACCGCCATGAGATTGAGCTAGCTGGCACCCTCAGCCTGCGGCTACACCCGACCGTCATGGCGTGGCGGGCAGTGACCACCGGCTTCCCCTTGTCAGCACGCTAAGGTCGGCGCCCCGGAACAGTCCTGCAGACGACCAGCAGGTTCTTCGTGTGCTGGTGGTACGCGCGCCGTACCGTCGCTGACCAGCCCAGATGGCACGTGTCGGGCCAAGTTCCCGTGGCTAGGCCCGTGAATGGCCCGGATCTTGGTTGTCATACGTCTCATCTGCGTCGTGGTGGTTCGTGGTCGGGGGCGTGCATCCGACTCCCGGAGCCCTCCTTGTGCCCGCAGGGAGATCATTAGACAGGCTCTGGGCCGTTGGACACGGTTTCGATTCCCGCCATCTTCACTCCTCCCATGTGGGCGAAGGCAACGCAGCCACCCGGCTGCGGGGACTTCGTCTTGTCCGGGGCCCGATGGTAGGTGCCGACGTCCGGATTGCGCCTACCAACGATCCTGCTGGCTTATTCGGTCAGGCGGCGAGGGAGAGGTCGAGGCGGGCGAGGTGGCTGACGCGGGTGCGGTCGAGCGGGTGGCCGTTCCACCAGGCATCGAGGCGGATGAGGTTGAGCGCGACGGCGGAGAAGACGTGCTCCAGGTGGGTCTTTCGGAGACCGAGGTAGCGGGCATGTCTCATGCCGGTGACCGCGACGGCCTGGTGGATGGTTCCCTCGATCCCAGCGCGGGTTGCGTACTTGGCTCGCCACTGCTCGTCGCCCTGCTGGAGGCGGGCATGGTCGAGGACTTCTTGCACCTCGCGGGGTTGCAGGGAGAGGGTTCGGCCGCCGGTCTTCGAGCGAGTGCAATGGTCGCGCACCGGGCAGGGGCGGCATGTCTCTTTGTCGAACTTGATGACGATGGCCTTGGTGCCGCGCAGGGTGGCGGGGCTCCACCAGGTGCTGGTGTCCCCGCGTGGGCAGGTGGCCTGTCGCTTGTCCCAGCCGATGGTGAACGCGGTGCGGTCGAAGCCGGCGCCGGCACGTGCCTGGGGTGAGCTGTTCATCAGGACCGGGGTGACCAGGGTGACCCCGAAGTTCTTCTTCATGCCCACGATCAACTCGGCGGACGCGTAACCGGAGTCGAGGAAGTGCTCGGCGGGCAGGAGATCGCGGGCGGCGAGCAAGTGATGGACCGGTTCGGTCATTTCTGCGTCGGTCACCGTGGCATCGGTGGTCGCGATGTTGGTGATCAAGCGCGGCGGCGGTCCGTCGGCTCCGGGGATCACCGCCTGTCCGGTGGCAGCGTCCTGCACGTCGGTTTCGTCGCAGGACTCACTGATGTGGATCTTGTAGCCGGTCCACCAGGAGCCCTGTTTGAGGCCGTAGCGCGCGTCGGTGTCGTACGGAGAAGCCAGCCGCAGCCTGCCGGGCGGGAGGTCTTTACTCTCCCGCCGCTTTACCTCCGCCCCGGTCTCGCTCACAGTGCGGTGGTAGTTCTGCACCCACATCGTGCGCAGGACCTGCACCGCCGGGAGTTCGCGCAGCCAGGCCGGGGCGTCGGGGGCATGCACCGCCTCCAGCAGTGCGAACCCGTCCCGGCCGTAAACCAGGGCCATCTCCTCGCGCTTGTTCGTAGAAGCCGGCGGATGCCAGGAGTGAGTCCGCGGACCGTAGCGGTCGGCCCATTCCCGGACGGGCACCGCCCCGGCCAGCCAGTCCGGAGCCGCGCAGGCCAGCGCCTCCAGCGTGGCCCGCAGCGTCTCCCCGGCCAGCTCCAGCCTGTTCAGATCGCGTACCGCCGCCAGCACGCGGGTGGAGTCGGTGCGCTGCCTGCCTCCGGCCTTCACCAGGCCCCGGTCTTTGAGGGCGGTCAGCAGCAGGTCGAGCACCTTCTCCTCCATCCCGTGCTCGACCAGTCGCGTGCGGAACTCGGACAGCACCGAGGCGTCGAACCCGGGATCATCCAGCTCCAGGCCGAGCGCGTATTTCAGGTCCATGCCGTACCGCACGCGATGCGCTGCCGCCCGGTCGGTGAGGTTCTCGGCGAACTGCAACACCGTCACCAGCGCCAGCTGGCCCGGTGACCAGCCGGGCCGCCCTCTGGCTCCGAAGGCCTCAGCGAACTCGGCGTCCGCGAACAGCTCGCCCAGCTCGTCACGGACCCGCATCGCCAACGGGTACGGGCCCCGTGCCGCCACCGCCCGCGCCACCTGCGCGGTCAGCTCAGGCACCTTCGGCCACGGCCTCGGCCGCATCGACATTCCACACCCTACCCGCGACCGGGAACGCCAAGGCGGCCGCTGTTGCCCCGACCAACGAGCCGCCAGCCCGCCGGGCACGGAACAGCCAGCAGGATCGTCACCAGCCCCAAACGACGGGTGTCACGTGCGGCGACGTGCGGCGGGTCGCGTCTGATTCTGGAGAAGCCGGGCGTCAGTGAGGGGTGAGCTCCGACTCCGTACCGTACGGCCGCGAGGACAGCGTCGCGGGTGTCACCACCGCGGGCGCCGCCCTCGTCGCCTCCACCAGGGTTGCCGTGTCCGCCGCCGGCAGTCGTCGAGCGCAGTGCGCAGCCCGGAGATAAGGGGGGCGTACGTGGTCGGGTCCACGTGTGTGTACGCCTCCGCCAACGCGAGCCCGCCTTCCAGTGCGCCGAGCGCGTCCGCCCAGCGCTCCTCGGCCGCCAGGTACCGGCCCAGCTGGTCGAAGACGCGGGCGAGGTCGAAGGCGTACCGCACTGGGTCGGCCTCCCACGCGGCCTTGTACTGCCCGACGGCGTCGACGGCCGCCCCGAGGTGTTCGGGCCGGCGGCCGGTCGCGTCCAGGCAGACGGCCAGGATCGACAGGGCCCGGCCGAGACCGGCCCGGTGGAGTTCGGGCGCTTCGGCCTGGCGGAGTTTCAGGAGCAGGACGGCCTCCGCGGCGGCGGGTAGCGCCTGGGCCGACCGGTTCGCGTCAAGGAAGAGGAGAGCGAGGTTGGAGAGGGACTGCGAGAGTTCGGCGGAGTGGGCGGCCGGGTTGTCCCGGGAGAGGCGGCGCCGGACGGTGACGGACTCTGCCATCGTGTCTATCGCTTCCAGCAGTCGTCCCGCCCTGGCCAGGTCGGCGCCGAGGGCCACCAGGGCGTGTGCCAAGCCCTCGTCGTGGGCGGTGGGATCGACCCGGGCCAGGGCGCGCATGCTCTCCACCGCCTGCCCTGAGACCGCCAGAGCCTCCGCAGGCAGTCCCTCCTCGGCCAACTGGGCGGAGAGGGTGAGGAGGGAGGCGGCGAGGCCGGGCTCGTGCCCCGCCATATCCCGTTCGGCGAGCGAGAGCCGGAGGAAGAGCGCCTCGCGGGAGACCGTGACGGACTCGGCTCGGAGCCCTTGGTGGGAGAGCCGGCGGCCGAGAGTGTGCAGGGCGTCGGCCAGCCGCGGCTCGTGGGCGGGGTCGTCGGCGGAGAGCCGGCGCCAGGCCGCCACCGCACGTTCGCCGGCCTCCAGGGCCTCCTCGTGCCGGCCGGTCTCGGAGAGCTGCACGGCGAGGTCCGCGAGGATGCCGGCGTACAAGGGCTCGCACCGGGCGGGCTCGGCCGCGGCGAGCGGCCGGGCGAGGGCGGCGGCCTCCTCGGTGGCCCGCAGTGCCTCGGCTGGGCGCCCGTTGTGAGCCAGGCAGTTGCCGAGCCGGCCCAGGTCGGCGGCGAGCAGGACGTCGTCGCCGAGCTCCCGCGACGCGATCACGCCCCGCTGGGCGACCTCCAGGGCCTCGGCGTCGAGCCCGGCGTTCAGGAGGCGGGTGCTCAGGTTGTGGAAGCCGGTGGTGCGGGCGGCGGGGCTGTTATTCAGGGCGTGCAGTTCGGTGACGAGCCGCCGAGTCACGGCCGCCATCCCGGCGTCCAGCTCGATGTGCCGGCCGACGGGGAACTGCTCCTCGACAGCGGCGAGCAGCCGGATGGGGACGTCGTCCAGGGCGGCGAGCGCAATGAGGGCGGAGCTCCCAGCGGCGAGCGCGAGGCGCGGTGCGATCGCGAGAATGGGATAGAGGTGGTGGGCTCCGACATGCGGCCAGCGCTGTGCGGCGGCGGCGAGGAAGGTGACGCCCCGGCCGGCGTGCAGGCCGAGGAGAGCGCCGATGACCTCCTCGGCCCACTCCATGGCCGGGTAGTCGGCCTCGTGACCGGGGAGGGTGAGGGCGAGGAAGTCCTCGGCGAGCCGGTCCGGGTATAGCGGTTCGAGGACGGTCTCCCCGCCGTCCCGCTCCGGCGGGTAGCAGTGGGCGTGGTCGTCGAGGACGCGTTCGGTGGGGGTGTCGAGCCGCAGCGCGCGCACGACCTCGGTGCCGTGCGTGCGGTTGGCCGCTCCGGTGAGGGCGGCGGCGAAGACGGCCTTGTTCATGGCGGCGGGCGGGGTGGCGCTGGCGCCGCCACGGGCGTGCAAGGTGGCCCAGTGAAGATGCTCCCGGTCGAGCAGGTAGACGGTGAGTCCGGCCATGTCGGTGGGGGCGCGGCGGCCGTGCGCCTGGGCGTCGACGGCGACGAGCGCGGCCATGTGGAGGGTGAGGGTCAGGTCGTACGGGGGCGCCGGGCCCGGGCCGGAGCCCGCCGGGAGCTCGTACCGCACGGCGAAGGCATCCTGGGCCGCCTGGTACATGGCGGGTCCGTCGGGCGGGGCGGTGAGGAGTCCGCTGGAGGTGGTGGCCCGGTGGTTGGTGAGCGAGGCGCGGACGGCGGGCCAGACGTCGGCGGTACGGGCGAGCAGCAGGATCCGCGCGGGCAGGTCCTGGTGCAGCAGGGCGTTGCTGAAGAGCCAGTTGAGGTGAGTGAGCGGCCAGCGGTCCGCGTAGTCGACGACGAGGAGCACCCCGCCGTGCCCGTCCAGGGACAGGTCCTGGCTGCCGGGCGGGGGATGGACGGAGCCGGGGCCGTGTGCGGCGGTGACCACCCGCCAGCCGCCGTCCTGGGTCTCGTCGGCGAACCGGGCCGCGAGGCGGGTCTTGCCCTGCCCGCCGGGGGCGTGGATCCAGTGCGCGGCGAGCCGCGGTCCGCCGTCCCGCCAGGCCTTCAGCTCGGCGAGCTCGGTCTCCCGGCCGGTGAACGGCACCACCTCGAAGCGGGAGTTGAGCATCCGGCTCGGCAGCTCGCGGAGCCACCCGGGGTCGGTGGGGGTGGCGGGGTGCCAGTTGTGGAGCAGGTAGACCGGTGAGCCGTCGCCGAAGACGTGGATGTCGGCGCCGATCGCACCGTACGCGAACCCATTGGCACCCGTGACGTTCTGTACGAACCGCGGCTGCGGGCCGTCTGTTGCGCTCACGCTCGCCTGTCCTGCCTCTCCTCGGCGGCGCTGTCCGCCCCGCTGCCCGTAGTGGCGGCGGTTCCCGAGAGGCTGCCGGGGTGGTTGATGATGCTGCCGAACATGGCGCCCTGGGCAGTGGCCCCCGCGGCGGATGCGGTGATTTTCTGCACCCATTGCTGCTGGACCGGCGGCAGCTGCGGCTCGACCTCGCGGACGAGAGCCTGGAGGTCGTCCGCGGCGTCCGGGTATTCGCTCAGGAGGTCTTCCAGGTCGTCCCGCCACCGGACGACCGCGCCCTCGCGGGCAGCTTCGGTCCCTTCACGCCTCACGCGGGCGGCGCTGCGGTCCAGCTGGGCTTCGATCTCCCGCGGGTTACGGCCACGTCGCTGGAAGAGCTGCACGGTCCGGGTGCGGGCAGTGTGCCAGGCATCGGTGACCATGGCTGCGACGATCGCTGCGCCGCCTGCCTGGACGAGGTTCAGTGCTTCCGGATCCATCGGGTCTCCTTGATGAGGTGGCTGCGGTTCAGGTTGTGGGGGTGCCGAGGGGCAGGCGTGAGGTCATGGCGAGGCGGACCGCCGGCTTCTCCGCGTCATACACCGAGCACACCCAAAACCTCGGGTGCTCGCGTTTCCGGGCGCGGTGGTACTCGTTCGTGCTGCCAGTCCACTGGTACGAGTCGAACTCCGCGGTCGACACCTTCACCTGCCGGGCGACGAACTCCACTTCCTCGTCAGGGAACTCCGCCCGGCCCCGGGAGAACCGGCCGTGTCGGGCGTAGTACTTCAGCAACAACGCGAACCCCAGCCGCGTCCCACCCCGCTTGCCCACCACTAGCACCGGTTCGCCATCGAGCACTGTCCAGTGCTCGACCAGCTCATCCGTCCCCACCGGCTGCCGCCCCACAGCCACGCATCATGCCCGAGTGTCGCTCGTCGAGGCAGCCATTCCGTCAAACACGGTTTGCCTGGTAGAACGGCCACCCGCTCGACCGCACCCGCGTCAGCCACCTCGCCCGCCTCGACCTCTCCCTCGCCGCCTGACCGAATAAGCCAGCAGGATCACCAACAGAGGCAAAAGCAGCACCTAACGGCATCAGCCCCAATACCATCCGGTGGTTGCTGCTGGACGCTCCTACCCCGATGGGAGCGGCGCGCCCAGTCTTCTCCCGTACTCCCGAGGAGCCGGATCCATGACCGACATCCAGCATGATGCGATACCGGCCAAGCCTCAGAACGCGCCGGGGCCTCCTCGGAACCCGTGGAAAACGGCCACGGTGTGCCTGGCCGCCGCCCTGACCGCCACCTCCGGCGGTCTGGTCTACACCCTGGTCTCCGACCAGGGGGCAGCAGCGCCGGAGGCGTCCGCGTCGATCCGGGAGGACACGCGTACTCCGGCTACCCCCGATGTAGATGTACCCTCTGCCGCGCCGTCTCCGTCGCCCTCTGCTGCAGGCTCCGCGGTCGGCACCGAGGCCCGCAGCGGCGGCGCGTACGTGACCGTGACGAAGGTGACCCGGGCCGACAGCATCAAGCAGACCGACCCGGGCGAAACCGCGACGGTGAAGGCCGGGGACGGGGCGGTGTTCATCGTGCTCGACACGGTGGTTCGCAACGAGACGAAGGCCAGCATGGATCTCACGTGCGGCTATCCCGTGGCGAACTCACTGATCGACGACCAGGGCCGCCGGTACGACGCGATCAAGGACCTGTTCAAGCTGCAGGGGAACCCGGAGTGCAACGACCAGCTGCAGCCGGGGTTCAAGAACGGTATGCAGTACGTGTACCGAGTTCCGGCGGGGGCGCGGATCGTGTCGTGGAAGTTCCAGGAGGTCGACTTCTCCGCTGCCGAGGAAGCAGCGGCGGGGCTGGTGCAGGTCGGCGAGGCCGCGGCGCAGGGAGCGTAGGCGCTGGCCGTTGAACTGCAGCTTGACCACCGTGCCGGTCGGGATCTTGCCTTGCTGCTTGTAGTGGGTGCCGGGCCGGAGCGGACGCCGAGTCCCTTGCCGGGGCTGACGATTTCGGCCTAGGGCTTTGCCTCGGGCTGCTGGTGATGGCCGCGAGCGGTCAACGCCTCCACACCGCATCCGCGTCCGCCTTGCGAGCAGGCGATGGGCGACGCTGTAGGGCTGGCGCCTGGCGCGGAGACTGCTGGCTCACCATCCACACTACGGCCCCGATGTCAGTGCCGGATCGTAGTCTCGGGGGCTATGAGCGAAGGACCGGCGGAAGAGCCGCATGACATGCATTCCTTGTTGTCGAATCCCAGTCTCCTTCTCACGACGGAACCGGCACGTGTCATCGAGCTGTTGGGCCGTGCAGACGACTCTCGGAGTCGGGCCATAGCAGCGGTGTACCGGGCTTCGGCGGAAGTGCACCGGACGCTGGTGCCGGTTCAGAGACGCCAGGTGCTGACGCTGGACGCGGCACGGCTGGGTGAGACGGAACTCGCCGCATGGTTCGGGAGCGCGGATGTGCCGGGGCAGCCCGGTCCAGAGTGGGTTCCGGAGTGGGCGAGCGGCTCTGCTTCCGACCCTCGGTTCCTGCGCGCTTTCACAGGCCACGACGCTCCTGTGACGGCCGTGGCGACGGCGGTTGTCGACCATCGGCCGGTCGCCGTTGCGGGAAGCAAGGACGGGGCTGTGCGGGTGTGGGACTTGACGACCGGGAGGCTGCGGCATGAGCTGACGACGGGCCATACCGACTCGGTGTCGTCGGTGACGGCCGAGTTGCTGGCCGTGGCCACGGCTCTGGTGGACGAGCGTGCCTTGGCGTTCACACTGCACGCCTTTGGGCCGGTGGGCGTGTGGGATCTGGAGACAGGCCGTTCTGCAGGCGAACTCGTCGACATGGTGGAGTGCGCGACCCCGGACGGGCGCCGTGTGGCTCTGACCATGGGGAAGGACCGGACACTGCAGGCATGGGACCTGCTCACCGGGGCCCAGATCAGCGCGTTCCCCTGGGTCACGGACATAGGTGTGCTGGGCGGGCGCCTCGTCGCCGTCGCCGCCGCCGTGAACCAACCGGTCCAGGTGTGGGATCTGATGGCCGACCGTCAAGTCGCCGAGCGTCTCGCGGTCGTGGATGCCTTTCTGGTCGAAGGACAGCGGCCGTTCGCTGTGACTGAGGAGGAAGGCCAGCCGCCGCGCGTGTGGGACCTCATCACCGGTCACCCGATCGAAGGAGCCGAGCGGGCAGAGCTCGGGTTGTTGGAGGCGGAGGACTTGTCAGGCGTGTCAGCTCTGACGGCGGTCAACAACCGAGTGGTCGCCGTCACCCTCGACTATCAGGCCGAACCGGAACTGGTCGGGAACTGGACCGCCGACTACCGAGACAAAGACGCGTCCATCCGAAGACGTGAGACCGCGGTCCTGGGCGCGAGCAGGGTCGTGCTCTGTGCGGGAGCCGATCAGGCACTGCACGTCTGGGACCTGACCACGAGCACTCAGCGCACCGACGACATCCGAGCCATCAGGAGTGCCGCTGCCGGGGACGGACTGCTGGCCCTGTCCCCCGACCCGGGTGAGCGAACAGACCTGTGGGACCTGATAGCGGGCCGCAGAGGCGGCCGGATCAGTACCGGGAACGCGGTAGGAGTCGGGCCTCGGGCCACTTCCCGGTCCCTGGTGCTGCAGGGGCGAATGGTTTCACTCGCCGCCGAACCGGACGGCACGGTCACTGTGCTGGACGCGGTGGAAGGGTGGCCCTCGGGGCGGCCGCTGACCGGCCACACGGAGCGGGTGTGCGCCATGGACACCGTGCCCGCCGGGCAAGCGACGCTGGCGGTGACCGCCAGCCTGGACCAGACCGTGCGGGTGTGGGATCTGGAGACCCGGATGCAGCAGGGCGAGCCCCTTACCGGGCACACCGGCCAGGTGTGGGACCTCGACACCACCCTCGTGGAGGGACGTCCGGTGGCCCTGACCGCGGGCGAAGACCGCACGGTGCGCATGTGGGATCTCACCCAGGTTCACGGTGGTGGCCGGCACCGCTCCGGTCATACCGGCGCCGTCGTCGCCCTCACCACGACGATTCTCGACGGGAAGCCCGTGGCCATCACCGCGGGCTCCGACAAGACCGTACGGACCTGGGACGTGGCCACCGGTCAGCAGGTCACCGATGCCTCGCAAACCGTGGCAGCCGTTATGACGACAGCGGACGTGGACGGGCGCCCGGTCGTCGTGACCGCCGGCCCGGACGCGACCTTGCACATTCTCGATCCCGTCAGCGGCCGAGAGGTTCGCTCGGCGACGCCCAGCCACCACGGCAGAGTCCTCGCCATGGCCACGGCGAACCTGGACGGAGTGCCCGTAGCGGTCACCGCGGGCAGCGACCGCACCGTGGGGGTCTGGGATCTCAACACTGGCAAGGCGTTGTGCGAGCCTCTCACCGGTCACTCCAGCCGGGTCACAGCCGTTGCCACCACTGTTCTGGACGGACGGCCCATCGCGGTGACGGGCGGCTGGGACAAGTCGGTGCGGCTGTGGGACCTCACCACCGGCCGCCAGGTCGACGGGCCATTGACCGGCCACACGGACTGGGTGACCTCGGTGGCCACCGCGACGCTGCCCAGCGGTCCTGCCGCGGTGACAAAGGGGCGGGACGGAACGGTCTGCCTGTGGGACCTCAGCTCCATGGCCCAGGTCGGCAGCCACGAGCTCACCGAGTCAGGTGCGAGCGGGGCGATAGCCGTCAGCAGCACCGATGACGGGCGACTCGTGGCGGCCATCAGCCATGACAACACCGTGCGGTTCCTCGACCTGGCCACAGGGCGCAGGGCCACCACCGACTATCTGCTCCCTCTGCCCGTGCACGCGCTCACAGCCGCACCGAATGGTGATCTCGTGGTCGCGTTCGGCCCCGAGGTGGCAGTGCTGCGGCTCCAGGCGTCCGGCGCTGTCGAAGTCACGCAGGGTGCTGCCGCCACGAGCGGAGCCGTACACCCATGAGAATCCGGGTTGTCTCACTCAACGTGCAGCGGACTTCCGTCCCCGCACCCCCCGGTGAAGGAGCGCGCGGTCGAATCTTGCCCAGCCATCGACTGTCTGCCGCTTGCCGACCGGGCACTTATGGTGGCATCGGTCTGGCGCCAACGGTGATCGTGAACCGGGCGTACTCCTCACGCATGATCCGGTCCCACTTCCGCGAACGGGACATCCGGGCGGTGATCCCGCAGCCAGTGGACCAGGTCCGCAACCGGCTACGACGTGGTCGAGGAGATGCTGGGCGCCCCGCTGGTGGTTCGACCGGTCGGGCATCGAGTGGTGCTGGCCACCTACTTGGCCGTATTCGGCTGCCGTCGAATCACGTGAACATCCGCGCCACCTGACACGGATCCGCTGCCGCCCGAATCGCTGCTCATTCTCACGAACAGAGTCAGAAAGGCCGTTTGTTCGGCGAACACTCCCACTCGCTGGAGCGAACCCGTGCCGACGGCGCTGGAAAACCCCGTCGGCGCGGCGTCTCGGTGGTCCGCTTCGGAGCGGGCCGCCGGTCTGGTCAGGCCAGGACGTCAGTTACAGCCGGGGGGAAGCCTCGGCGCCACGAGCGGCAACGGCGACCGGTCAGGCGCTGTCACACCCCTGCGCCGTCCCGCCGTAGTACAGCAACGCCACCTCCTGGCCGGCGCAGGCGACCAGACCGCCTTCCGGACCGATGGCCAGCCTCACGCGACGACGCCTTGCCCCAAGTGACCGCTGGCGTGCGGAGGCGCCCTCACAGATGGGGAGTTGGAGCGTCGGTCCGGTCTGTTCGTCGGTTGCCACGTCCCAGATCCGCAGGGTGCCGTCGTCGTGACCGGCCAGCACGACGGTGCGGCCACGCAGCACCATGGTCTGCAGTGCACTGACTCCGGCGGGCCGGTAGAGGAGGTCGGTGAGGCTTTCGGCCTGCCATGCCCTGAGAGCCTGTCCCGTAGTCATGTCCCACAGTTCCAACCGCCCGTCCCAGTAACCGGCCACTACGACGGGACGGCCGCCGAGTGTCATCACGGCGATCGCGGAGACTGGGCCGTCTGCGGTGGGGAATGATGTGAGCTGCCTGCCTTCCGTGAGGTCCCAGATTCGTATCTTCTCGTCCCAGTCGTGGTCTAGGTCCATGCCACCGCCGGTGATGGCGACGGCACGGCCGTCGACCATCGCAGTGGCCACGTGGGCCACCCAGGTTGTGTGACCAACAAGGGGGGAACCGATCTGCCGGCAAGTCGTCAGGTCCCACAGCCGTACCGTGCAGTCCTCGTGGCCGGTGACGACGACCGGGCAGGCATCGATCATGACTACGGCCACGGCTTGGGTATCCTCGGCAGGCAGGTCCGACACATGGTGTCCAGCGGCCAGGTCCCACAGTCCGACCCTGCGCGAATCGTGGCCGAGGACGGCGACCGCCGGACGATTTCCGAACGGGACGATCGCCATGTCCTCCATCGCACCGACCGATATCTCACCGGAGCAGCTGCCGTCGGTCAGGTCCCACACGCACGCGGCGTCCTTGCCAGCGGTGACGGCGACACGGTGTCCGTCGAGCACCGTGGTCACCACAGTGCTGACCGGAGACAACGATGTGCCTCCGCATTCCGAGCGAGTCCACCGGGGAACCCAGATGTCGGACAAAGCACCGTCCGCCGGATTGCGCATTCTTCCACCCCGCACGGTGACATGAGCCAGGCGACCGTCTCCGGCTGCTTCAGAACGGTCGCCCACTGCTCGGTGGGCACGGCCGAGCAGCTTAACTCATGCGGCTCAGCCGGTCGTTTGGGAGCCGCTTTCCGGTACGCCGAGCAGCTGGGGGCCGGGCGGTGTCGTGGCTGACTTCACAGCAGCAAGTGGATGTTTGCGTCATTCGTCTGCAGGATGCGCCTCACTCATCCCAGGGGCGCAAACACCCTTGTGCCTTGCGTCCGGCGTGGCGGTGGCCGACATGGAGGCGTGCCAGCCTCACCTGACACATGGCAGTAGTCGCTCGGTGTCCGGTTCCGACCGGTGGAACGTCGGCCCTTGGAAGATCACGACATGTATCATCGCCTGCCACTGTGGAGGTGGGGCATCATCCAGGTTGCCCTGCTGTGACGGGGGTGGACGCGTGGGCCACAACGATGTCTTGGCTGGTACGCCATCGGAACCTTTTGGGGGATGGTCCGAAGCTGGGTGGGCTGAGCAGAAGACGGCGATAGCACAAGCGTTGTCCGGCGGGTCCGTGGACTCCCTGCTCATGGATCCTGCATTCCTCGTTCATGCCGATCCGGAGTTCGTAGTCCCGCTGCTCGACAGCGCCGCAGGTCACCGGGCACGGGAGTCGGCCGCGGTGTACCGAGCGTCCCTGCATTACAGGGGCCGCGACGCGGGTGTCCGGCGCTGGCTGCTGGGAATGCATGCCCTTCGCACCGACCACCCACAGCTGGCCGCAGTGGTGCGTGCCGTGCACGTGGCCGACGGAGAGGGCCCTGCTGGAGTCTGGTGGCCGTCCTGGTCGAACGGGGGACACGTGGAGGACTTCTGGGCGGGGCGGCCTGCGGCGAGCGGGGCGAAGCCTGTTCCAGGGGCCGGGCCGTCCGGCAGGGACGTGCGGGAGGTCGTCTTGACGACTCCGGAGGGCCGCCAGGCCGTGGCCTCTGCCGGCCTCGCCTCGTGGGTGTGGTCCCTGATCACCGACAAGAACCGGACCAGGCCTTCCGACGGAGTCAGGCCCTTCGCGGTGACGGCCCTCGGGACGCGGCTGGTTGTCATTCGTCACACCCGCGAGGGGACAGTGCGGGTGTGGGACGTCGAAACCGACCGCCCAGTGGGGCCGCCGATCACCGGGCACATCGCCTCGATCGCTGTGGGCGTCCTCGACGGACGCCCGGTGGCAGTCACCGGTGGCTACGACAAGACGGTGCGGGTGTGGGATGTGGCAGAGGGCCGCCCTCTCGGTCAGCCCCTCACCGGGCATACCGACTGGGTGCGGGCGGTGGCGGTGGCCTTGCTGG
>NZ_JBHJTK010000009.1:0-166143 GCF_042267665.1 Streptomyces sp. NPDC056224 | reverse complement strand
GAGGGGCGGCTGGTTGCTGTCACGGGCAGTGATGACCAGACGGTGCGGGTCTGGGATGTGGCGGAGGGCCGCCCCCTGGGTCAGCCCCTCACCGGGCATACCCGTTCGGTGCGGGCGGTGGCGGTGGCCTTGCTGGAGGGGCGGCTGGTTGCTGTCACGGGCAGTGATGACCAGACGGTGCGGGTCTGGGATGTGGCGGAGGGCCGCCCCCTGGGTCAGCCCCTCACCGGACAATCGGGCGTGGTGAGCGGCGTCTTCACGGCCTGCGTGGACGGCCGCCCTGTCGCCGTCACCCACTGCAGTGAGAAGGAGCGGGTCCAGATCTGGGACCTTCTGGCGGATCCACACCGCGCCGGTCACACCGCTGCCGTGTGCGCTGTGGCGGTCGCCGACCTCGACGAGGGTCCCGTCGCCGTGACGAGCGGCGAGGACGGGACCGTACGGGTATGGGACCTGGCCGATGGCCGATCAGTCGGCCAGGCGTGGGCCGGCGACGGCGTGGCCAGGTCCCTGGCCACAGCCACGATCGAAGGTCGGCCGGTGGTCGTTACGGGCGGCGGCCACGTGGGCTTGTGGGACCTGACGACCGGCCGGTCAGTCCGCTGGCTCGGAAGCCACCGCCGTGGCGGTGTGAACGCGGTTGCCGTGGCCACCGTCGACGGCCTACCGTACGCCATCACCGGCGGCAACGACCGGCTCGACCTGGACGGTGACGAGGACGACGGAAGCGTACGGTTCTGGGGCCTGCCCGAGGGGCCGCCACACGGTAAAAGCGAGGGCGCTCTGGTGCGGGCTGAACTGCGGCTGGGCACCGACGAGGGTCAAGGACACTTGTGGCTGGAAGAACTGTCCCGGGAAATTCCCCGGCGTGAGTGCCACCGGCTGGATGCCCATTGGGTGCGGGCGTTGGCCGTGGCCACCGTTGCGGACCGTCCCATTGCCGTCATCGCCTGCGGCAGCTACGGCGAACTACGTGCAGTGGACCTCACAACCTGGCAAAGCCTACCGTTCGGGCACCATGAGAGCTGGGTCAACGCGGTGGCCACGGCGACCGTTGAGGGCCGTCCCGTGGCCGCCATCGCTGGCGAGGACGCGACAGGGCGTGTTTGGGACCTGACCACCGGCGAGGCTCTCGGCCAACCCCTGATCGGTCACACCGCTCCCATACGAACCGTGTCGGTCACCACTCTCAACAGCCGACCGGTCGTCATCACCGGAGGAGACGACTGCACCATCCGCGCCTGGGACCTGAACACTGGCCAGCAGGTTGGGCCGGAGTTGTGCTTCCCCAACCCCATCAGGGCCGCGGCGACCACCACCGGGGGTGAGCTGATCGTCTGTCACGGAACCGAGATCACCCTCTTTGCCCACGACAGCCCTGATCGGACAGCCCGGTGATGCTGGGAGGGATGGCGGGTTGCTGTGCGGGCGGGTCGCTGGCCTGGTGTGCCGGTACGCGGCGCAGCCCACCGCGGACCGGCCCGACGGCGCGATTGTGGCCACCACCGTGCCCAAGCGCTGGGAGGGGTAGCCGGTCGAGGTCCTGGACCTCACACCGTGAGCCGGCCTGGTGTATGCCGATGCCGTTGAGTGCCGAGAGGTCGTTCGTGTTGCCGGATGACTGGCCGGGGCCGGTCGCCGATCTTCAGGTCTCCCATGACGGCGCTCGCGATACCCGGCCCCGCGACGACTGCGGCCCCGCTACCGCAGGTAGCCCTGGTCCACCCGGACACCCCGCACACGCCCTACGACCGCCGCTGCAACACCGGTGTAGGTGCTTGATCTCCGCGGCCTATGTCGAGGCTGTGAGCTGGGGGTTCACGCGCTGTCTCACGCCGTGTCATGCGGCTTGAGTCTCAGATCCGTGGCATTTGTTCGACAAACCGGCAACCGATGGGCTCATGGTTTGTGCCGCTCAGTTGTCGAACCAGACCACGGGTCGGACATTGTTGTCTAGGAGGTCCTGACAAAGGCGTTGGACGTGTCGGGGGGTGATGAGGCAGGTGGCGAGGCCGAGGAACGCTTCGTGGATCTCGTCTCGTCGTTCCCATCGGATGCGTAGGCGGCGGAAGCCGTGGAGCCAGGCGATGGTCCGCTCGACAACCCACCGGTGGATTCCAAGGCCGGATCCGTGCGGGACTCCGCGTCGTGCGATCACCGGTTTCACACCCGTCGCCCCGACCAGACGGCGGTACTTGTCGTGGTCGTAGCCACGGTCGCCGAGCAGGCTGTCAGGCCGTTTCCTTGGCCGTCCGACCAGGCCGGAGACCGATGGGATCTTCTTCAGTAGCGGTATCACCTGGGTGACGTCGTTACAGTTGCCGCCGGTCAGCGAGATGGCGGGTGGGATGCCCTGGCCGTCAGGTGGTGCTTGCTGCGCGGTCGACCGGGCTGGGCCCGCTTTTGGGCCTCGTCGAGCGGCCCGGACATGGCTGGAGTCGATCACCGGCCGCGACCAGTCGAGTTGCTTGGCCGCCCGCAGCCTCTCGAGCAGGATCACGTGGAGCCTGTCCCAGACGCCGGCCTTGTCCAGGCCTTGAGGCGGCGCCAGCAGGTCATGCCCGAACCGAAACCCAGCTCCTGGGGCAGGTACTCCCACTGGATGCCGGTATGCAGCACGAACAAGATCCCGCACAAGGCCTGGCGGTCCGGCACCCGCGGCCGGCCCGGCTTCAGCTTCGGCGCCGGTATCGGCAGCAACGGCTCAATCGACCACCACAGTTCATCCGAGACGATCCACGGACGAGACTCCCTCTTTCCCACGGCCAGACCAACGAGCATCCAAGCCGACAGGCACACCTCGACCGGCTTCTGTCAGGACCTCTAACATCGCGCCTTATGATCACGGTTGCCAGCTGGAATGTTCTGCACCGCGTCCACGCCGAGAACTGGGGCGAGGACGTCCTGAGGGGTTGCCCGGCCGAGTCTGAGCGGATCGCCGCGGTTACGGCGTTGCTGGTGGGACGAGACGAGCACGTCATCGCCCTGCAGGAAGTTAGCGGTGACCAACTGGCCAGCCTCCGCCTTGCCCTGGCCGGCCGGAGTATCCACGCGTTGAGGTACCCGCGCGTCCCAGCACCGCGCCACGGGAGCTGCTCGCTGCGCGACCCCGAGGAGTACCTCGTGCTCCTGGTCGACGGACCGAGCCGGGAGGTCGCTGCCGAGTCCTTCGAGGACGACCCGGGGAAGGGCGCGCTCGCCGTCGAGACCGCCGGAACGCTGATTGTCGCCACGCACGTGAGCGGCGATCAGCGGCGCACGCGCCAGCTGGCACGCCTGGCCGAATTGGCCGCCTCTTCGCGGGGATACGCAGCAATACTTCTCGGGGACTTCAACACCGACCGTGCCACCGTAGCGTCGGCTCTGGGTACTTGCTTCGCCGTCGCGGACCTCCCGCCGGACGGCCTGCCGACACGGCCGCGCACGTCAGGCTCGAAGTCGCAGTGGATCGACCACGTGGTCGTGCGGGGCGCTGTTGTCAGCAACGCAGCGGTCGAGAGGATGGAGGGCCTTTCGGACCACAATCTGGTCCGCGCGACCGTCACCATGTGAGCTGGGCAACGAGCGGGGGAAGAGACCCGACAGCGAGTCACCACCGCCCCTTGCTCTACAGGCCCGAGCTGCACGGTCCACCCCCGTCGGCCGACCTTCTCGACCTCGATGAGGGTTGCGCTCTCCCGGAGACGTGACAGCGTACCGAGGAACGGCGAACAGCCAAGTCAAGACAGCCCTCGTCCATGGTCGGGTCGGATTCAGTGCAACGCGAGGATTCCGGCCTCGCGCGTCGACGGCGGGGGGACTCTTCGGGGTCGCCGCTCTCCCGGATCTTCGCCCAGTACCGCTTGAGCTGCGACATGGTGGCGTTGACCTGTTCGAGGGCGGCCGTGGATCGGTGGTCAACGTTGCGTCCACAGCCGCCTTCCAGCCGACGGCGTACTTCGCCGTCTATGGCGCGTCCAAGACCTTCGTGCTGAACTTCAGCCTCGCGCTCGCCACGAGTAACGGCGGCGCGGCATCCGTGTGCTCGCGCTCTGCCCGGGGCCGGTGGAGACCGCGTCGGGCCGGTCCGGCATCCGTCATCCGGCGGAATGAAGCCCGCGCCGAAGCCCCCGAACCAATGCAGCACCATCTGTGCCAGCGTTAGGGCCGCCACGTCCGCAAACGGTGGCGGCGGATGGACGCCATTACGGCGCAGGCCGGTCCGATCGTCCCGCCCCCCAACTCCCGGCCGCCCCGGGTTCAGGCATCAGCCGCCAGTCGAAGAGCATCAGCTCCCGCTCCCAGCCGGGCGATCTGGCCAAAGCGTCGGCGGCCTGGGGCACGTGCAGAAGACAGGGGTGGCGCAACAGCTCGCGCCGGTCGGTCAGCGCGACGGTGAAGGACGCGTGGTCCGGATCGCAGCCGGGCCCGAGTCCGCCGGGGGTTCAGGAACATCCGCGCTCACCTCGCCTGCCCGACCCGTGTTCCCAATCGCCGAGGCGCTGGCACCGGACGGCCACCCGGCGCCAAGAACAAACCTGCTGCGCTGGCAGGTGCGGGAGAGGGCGCGGCGGAAGGCGGACCCGAGCCTGGGTGCTCGACATCCAGAGCATGTACAGGGCGGCCGGGGTGCCCGCGGAGTCGGCGGGCGTGATGCGGCCAAAGAATACCGGGCTCAAGCACGGCCTGGCCGTTGACGTGTGGCGCATGGTGATTGTGGTGGCGGTTCTCGCCGTGTCCGTGCACGACAACGCCGCCGGCATCGCTGCTGGACATGGGACATCGTGTTTCCACACTTGAAGACGGGTCTGGTCGAGCGTGTGTTCGTGGAGGGTGGTACAGGCCACGTCACCTCGCGTACTCCGGACGACCGCGCCGTGGACTGCCCCTGCTGCGGCATGGCTGCGCATCGTGTCCACGGCCGCAATCAGCGGCATCTCGCCGATACCGCTGTCGCTGGGCGTCGGTGGTCATCGACTTGTTGGTGCGCCGTCTCGTCTGCGATCAGCCAACGTGCCTCCGGTGCGTTCATTGAGCAGGTCGGGGACCTGACCTGCGTCCGATCGTGGCTACCTGTGCCATGTGGTCCGACAGGAATGCCGTGCCGCCTGACGGCATCGCGACCGGCTCCGTGAAGAGCAGACCGCTCCCGGTGACCGGGTAACGGGCGGCGTCACCGTGGACGAGCAGGTAGTCGACCCGGTACGCCGATGCACCGGCAGGCAGCAGCTCGGCGTGGAAGGTGGGCAGGTCCGCTGCGGCGAACGGATCCCGCCATCCACCTTCGTCCACCAGCGCCTCATACAGAGCTGAACTGCTGGGGAGGTTGAAGTCGCCGCCGGCGATCACCAGTTCGGTGTCGCGGTCGCGCGCCTCCCGCACGACCCGGTGGAACCTCGTCAGCTGCGCCATCTGCAGGGCTTCGTGCCGGTTGCCCGCCGACCAATCCCCGTCCCTGTTCGCGGTCAGATGCACGTTGGCCACCACCGTTCGGTGTCCGGAGACTTCGAAGGTCAGGACGCCTTGGAGACGGCTGCCCAATGTCACCGCGCAGCGGAACAACGGGCCGCCAGCTCGCGGCCGCGTGCCGCGGAACGACATGTACCGGACTGCCCGCAACGGCCTTCTGGAAAAGGAGACCAGGCCTCCGGCCGGCTGACCGAGCATGCCGGTCCTGCGGGCGACGAACGGGAACGATGGCAGGTGCCGCGCGAGAAACCTTTGCAGACGCGGGGTCCAGACCTCCTGGAAGTTCACGAGGTCCACGTCCGTCCGCTCGAGGCGGCGGCAGAACTCGGCCGCTCGCTTCTTCACGGGCCGCAGCGAGTTGGACATTCCGCAGCAGACATTCAAGGACGCCAGGCTGACACTCTCCCCGTCAGTCGTCACGCGGCCACCCCCTGAGCTCGAGTCTCACTCACCTTGAGCGTCTCGCCTCCGACCAGCGGCCGAGCGCCACCAGCGACAGGCCTTCGTTGTAGGAGCCGAAGACGCAGAACGCGGCCAGCATCAGGCAGAAAACCCAGAGCACCAGGCCCCTCCGTAGTCCGATGTGCTCAGCTCGTAGGTCAGGGTGTAATGGAACCATGAGGACTGGCCAGTAGCCGAACAGGACCCACCCGTGGCCCGGAGACCGGTGATTCCGAAGAGGTGGCGGAGCGTCCCGGCGCCCAGCAGGAACCACAGGACCAGTCCCAGCCTGGTCCAGGCCAGTATCGCGGCGTTCGTGAGGACATCCTCGGTGGGCGGATCGAATCCGTCGCTCTTGTCCGCCACAGTGATCCCGACCACCACATCCCGCCAGGTCACCAGGTCCGCGCGCTCCCCAGCCCCCGGCGGCGCTGTAAACGGAGGAGGCAACCTCCCGGCTCGCCTCGGACCCGGAGGCGCGCCGGTACGTCACAACGTAGTGCGTCACTTTCGACGTGGCCCCGCTTCCATCGGAGTTCAACTCCGTCGGACGTGTCGCCCCGGCTGCCGATCTCCCGCGCGATGCAGCCGCGCGTGGCCCCGGCCGGGGTCGGTACGCCCCCCGAGCACAGACGCGGATGGCGGAGTCCCGTGACGTCCTGGTAAGGCTCCACCGCCCAAAGCATCGCGCAGACGATCGCGGCCGCCCCGACCAGCAGCACCCCTGCCTGAACGATCACGACCCGTCGGACGCGACCCCCACCCCGTCCCCACGTCGATCCCCCGGCCGACGACGCGAGCCTGAGCCCGTCATGCCCTGCCCCGTGCGACTACTCGAGGAGTGGCGGACGCTCATACGCCACTGCGGCAGTCACCGGGGCTCGGCCCTTGGCTCATGATCCTTCCAGACATCCGACCACGAGCCATCCGTGGAACTACGTAGATTGCCGCCCTGGTTTCCCGGTTCCCGCATCCCGGTGGGACGTCGACGTTCTACTCAGAGGGCGGTGCGTGAGGTGATGTCCGTTTCGCTCTTTCGGGAGGGGCAAGCGGGCTGGCCACGGCGTCACCGGGCGGCTCCGGCCGCGGCTGGGTGAACAAGCCTTGCTCGGTCTCGACCACGACTGATCCGCAGATCCCACGACCACCTCCGAGATCAGTCGCGGCGTACATCAGCGCTGCCGCTTCGATTACTCACGGGAAGATCGCGCGCCAACGGGAGGCCTGCCGCGTGTCCCTCCGACATCGGTCGCAGCCAGCAGCAGTTCAAGTACGTTCACGCCGACGGTTCCTCTTCCGGTCGGCAAAGCAGTTTGCTCTCTTGGCGTCCGATGCTTTCTCATGATCTCGGAAGCCGTACAGGGAGGGCGGGATCATGAAATGGCGATGGGACAGGCAGCACCGAACGCAGAAGGGGTTCGGCGGAGCGGAGGCCCCGGAGAGCCGGGTGCTGCGGCACTGGGGCCTTCAGAGCGTGGAGTGGTGGCCGTGGCTGCGCCGCTCGCCGGTGGCCGTCGACCTGCTCGCGTGGTGGGGACACGCGGAGGCCTACCGGGCCCTGGTCGGGGAGGATGCGTACCAGGAGCGGGGGCGCGAGCTGTTGTCCCGGGCGTCCCCCCGTGACTGCGCGGCGGCGGGCATGGGGTGCGAACGGCGCATCGACCGGGCGTGTCGCACTCCGGAGATCTGCGCTCTGGAGCCGGCCGCGCCGGGCCGTCGCGAGGGCCCGGCGCCGGGAGCGTGCAGCGGTTTCTACGGGGACACCTGGCTGAGGGTGAGGTTCAGCCCTGACGACCGGCATCGGGCGGTGTCCTGTCGTGAGGACGAGAAGTGGGCATCTCGCCTGTGGGTGGACGGCGTCCAGGTGGAAGCGGACGTGGCCCTGGACTTCGGAGGCCACTGGCAGGGGAACCGGTTCTACGTGGTGCAGGCCATGGGCCGGGACGACCATCCGATGCAGAGGTGGGGCCCGGGAGGGGGCTGGATCGCCTCGTTGCTGATCCACGATATCGAGCGGGGCGCCTCGCGCCTGCTCGTGCCGGAAGACACCGAGGCGTGGACCGATCCCCTCGTCGTCCTGACCGGGGACGAGTTGAGGATCTACGCGGACCGGGCGGCCCACGACGCCGACGAACCCGGCCGTGTGCTCCGCCTCGGCGAGGCCGTCGCCGACGACGGCACCGAGCCCGGGACCGACGGCTACTGAAGGAGGGCAGCGGAATGCAGGGAAAGGTGCCGTAGGGAAGCCGAGCCGGGTGGCCCCGGACTTGTTCCGCACCCGCTTCATGTCGTCTTCCAGCAGCGTCCCCTCTCCACCAGGTTCAGCCACGACGCGCTGGTGGGTGTGAAGTGCAGGTGGAACCGCGGGTGCGCCAGCAGCCACTTCTTCCCGTCCGGTGTCTTGTGGGTGGCGTAGTTGTCGAGGATCAGATGGACCTGGAGGTCTGCGGGCACTCCCTTGTCGAGCTTGGTCACGAACTTCTCGACCTCGGCGGCCCGGTGGCGGCGGTGGGAGTGATCGGATGACTTGCGGTGGCGACTTCCAGGGCCGCGTAGAGGGTGGTGGTGCTGGCACGGATGTAGTCGTGGCTGCGGCGTTCTGGAACGCTGGGCATCATCGGCAGGACCGGCTTGGACCGGTCCAGGGCCTGGATCTGCGACTTCTCGTCCACGCAGAGGACCAGGGGCCTTCTCCGGCGGGTCGAGGCAGAGCGCGACGACGTCGCGGGCCTTGTCGATTAACAGCGGGCCCGTCAGACAGCTTGAACGTGTGCGACCGGTGCGGGGCCAGGGCGAACGCCGCCAGATCCATGAGACCGTCCACTGCGACATGCCCGTGGCCGTGGCCGCGGCCATCGACCGGGTCGACCAGTGCGTCGCGTTCTTCGGCTTCTCTTCGAGCGTCTTGACGATCACCCGCTCGACATCCGCGTCCGTGATCTTCCGTGGGATACCCGGCCGTGGCTCGTCGCCCAGCACGTCCAGGCCGTGCTCGAAGGAGCGCCGCGCCAGGTGCGGACTCCGGAGCGATCCGCAGCCGCCGCGACACCTCCATGACCGAGTGCCCCTCTGCGCACTCCAGTACGATCCGCGACCGCTGAGAAGACAACGGCGGAATCTCCGGACCAGGACGACTCATACCCCACTCACGACACACCTCAGACCCAGGTCACTAGTGCAGGGCAGGCAGCGACGCTGCCGGTGTGCCGGCAGCTGCCGCTTCGCTGCCGGATGTGGTGGCCGAGCTGACAGTGGCGCGAGGCGTTACAAGACGTTAAAGGGGAACGCCACCGACCGGTGCTTGCCGCTCAGCCGACTCGTGCAACCCTGCCGTTGTACGCTGCCGGGCTGCCGACACCAGAGCTTGTATCACTGCTTGGTCGGCACTCATCTCGGGGTGCCACTGCACGCCCAGGGCGAAGTGGTGCCGGGTGCTTTCGATGGCCTCGACTGTGCTGTCTTCGGCGTAGGCCGCGACCGCCAGGCCTGCGCCGAGGAGGTCGGCTGCCTGGTGGTGGTGCGTGGCCACCTGTCTGGTCCCGGGCAGGAGCGAGGCCAGACGGGTGCCCGGCACGGTGGTGATGGCATGTGGCGTGAAGAGTCCGAGATACCCGTTGTGGCCGTCGTGACCCACCTTCTCGGGCAGGTGCTGGATCAACGTGCCGCCCGCGTGAACGTTCATCAGCTGCATGCCCCTGCAGATTCCGAGGACGGGAATGTCACGGTCCAGACTGTTCTTGAGGACAGCGCGCTCCCACCGGTCGCGGGCGGGGACCGGAGTCCCCGCACACGGGTGGGGCTCGGCCCCGTACAGGGCGGGATCCAGGTCCTCACCTCCGGCGAGGATGACGCCGTCCAATCGCGCGATGACGTCCGCCGCCGCGCCCGGCGCATCGGGCGGCAGAAGGACGGCCCGGCCTCCGGCGGCCTGAACGCATGTGGCGTACGCCGCGGGCAGCAGTGCGGCGGGCAGCTCCCACTCTCCCCACCGCGCGTCGGTGAGGTAAGTGGTGATTCCGATAAGTGGCTTGCGCACGCAGCGCCCCTTTCCCATGCAGCAGTCAAATCCAGTCAGATGACTGACCACCCCCTGAAACCCCGGCCCGGCGATGGTTGCGGGCAACGCATCACGGTGGGGCGGCAGGGCTCCGTTGCACGGACGGCGGTGCACGGGTGCACCTCGTGGCATGGGTAAGGGGACGGCCACGGCACTGAGCGAGACGGGTCACGCCCCTTGCCTGGTGGCAGAATCCTGCTGGCGTTCCTCCTTAAGCACAAGAAATGACATCTTTGTGTGAGGTAAGTCAGGCTTAACCCATGCAGATGCCAGATCCCCGCTTGCTCGCCACCTTGGAGGCCGTGGTGCGCCACGGCTCGTTCGCTGCCGCCGCCGGCGAACTCGGTTACAGCGCCCCCGCCGTCTCTCAGCAGATCGCCGAACTCGAACGCCGCGCAGGCCTTCGAGTCTTGGAGCGCCGTCCCGTGCGTCCCACGCCCGCCGGCCAGGTCCTCCTCGATGCCGAACAAGGGGTACGCTCCGCGCTGGCCGCAGCTGCACTGGAACTCGACGCCCTGCGTGCCGGCACGTCCGGGCGGATCCGGCTCGGCGCTTTCACCTCGGCCGCCACGAGCATCGTCCCGAAGGCTCTCGCGCAGTTGCAAACGTCGTACCCCGACGTCCGGGTCAGCCTCTCGCAGCTGGAGCCCGAGGCCGGCTACGGTCGGATCAAACGGGGAGACGCCGACCTTGCCCTGACTTATGACTACGACTTCATTCCCCAGCCGCCGCCGCGCACACTGCGCCGGACCCTGGTTGCACGGGACCCCGTCGTGGCGGTGCTTCCCGCGGGCCACGAGCTGGCCAGCCGGGAGGTCATCGACCTGGCGAGCCTGGCCGGCGAGACGTGGGTCGCCGCGCCCGAGGCCGCGCTGCGGCTGGAGCTGCTTGCCCAGATGGCCAAGACATCAGGCTTCGAGGCCCGACTGAAGTACGAGGGAGACGACTTCAACACCATCCTGGGCTTCGTTGCCGCAGGCCTGTGTGTCGCGGTACTGCCCCGCTTGGCCCTGCCCCGCGGTGTGGCCAATGTTGTCGCGAGACCGCTGGCCAACCCGGAGCTGACACGGTTCATCTACACCGTACGCCTCGACACCCGCCACGCCCCCGAAGCGCTGCTGGCGCTCGAGCGAATGCTGACAACACAGGTCCGGGCAGTCATTGCATGAGCCCCCGACCAGCCGTTCGGCGGTGCACTGACACATTCGATCATTTGTGAATACATGCATCGTGGCGCCCGCCCCAGGTCGGGTGCTGCCAAACAATCGTCCTTGGGAGGCTCCTGGGGTGCTGACCGCTGTCGTGTAGTGACGTGATGCGGAAACCTCTTTCCGTATGAGCGCTGCCGTGATTCGACGTTGCGACATCGTGGCGCTGACTGATCACCGGTCTCGTGGCCGCGAACATGGCAGCCCGGCGTGGGCATGAGCGTCGCCCCCCGACATGGACGCCTCGGCGGTGGAGGAACACCGCCGACAGCCGATCACGCCGGTGGGCGGTCGACCTGGACTGGTCGACGTGACCGATCAGGACTGGCCATGGGCATGAAGACCCGATCTCCGCCGGCCACGACCGAGTCGAGCCATGCGCCCGCCACGATGAGTACTCCCGCCGTGCCCGGCCGTCCCTGCCGGCTCGCAACCCGAGGCCCAAGCACGCGCAGGAAACGGGTGGCGGCTGTGAGCGGGCGCATCATGAGGGTGAGGCGTCGGATACGGCCCTCATCGTCGAGATCGAGATACTGGGTCTCCTCCAACCGCAGGCGACCGACATGACCCGCGGCGCGCAGGACCGCGTGCTGTCCTTCCTGGAACTGTGCCTCGTAGTGGATGCCGGTGAACACTTCGAACACGCTCGTCAGGAGTTCCTCGAGTTCACGGTGCCCCCGAAACGTGAACCGGTCCGTCAGTGGCGAAACGAGCTCAACGTCCTCGGACATAGCGGCTACTGCCGCTCTCGCATCCCCCGCCTCGCCGGCCATTCGCCAAGCTGCGACGTGATCAGTCATGCCATCCCCGCAAGGCGCTCGGCAATGACGAGAGTGCCGGGCGCTGCGCGCCCGCCCGGGCCCGGCTGGACCGAGACGCCCTCCGGATGAACCGCTCCACTGCAGGTACGACAGGTGACGGACACCTCTAGGACCTCTCCGCAGTGGTGCCGAAACACGATCGGCGGACCATCCGGCGCGTGCCAGCGGTCGCCCCACTGGGTGAGTGCCAAAAGCACCGTCACGAGCTCCCGTCCTGATGTGGTGAGCACGTAACGGAACCGCTGGGGACGCGTGGAGTACTCGACCCGTTCCAGCACATCGCCGTCCACGAGTCTGTCGAGCCGATTCTTCAGCAGTGCGCGGGACACGCCAAGGTCGCGGGCCAGCTCCTCAAAAGTGTCAATGCCGAGAGAGATGTCGCGCAAGACCAGCGGTGACCAGCAGTCACCCATCACATCCAGGGAGCGCGACAGCGAACAGTGGAACGCTGCGACTGAGGCACGAGGCATGGCCACAACCTAGTGCATTCATATTCTGAATGCACTCACGAATCGGTTCGGCGGCTGCTGCGCTGGGGCAGCTCCTGGAATTGCCATCATCCAAGGGCGCGAGATCCCGCACTTCGCGTGCCACCGATGGTTTGCCCTGAGCTGCATCGGGCGGCAGCCTCGTGGCGTGATAGTCCTTTCGGCGAGGGCGATGCCGGTACCCCATGGCGGGGATGTCAATCGTCCTGCCGGCGCCCACGACCAGTCCGCGAATACTGTGCCGCCCAACTCGTGTGGTGATCAAGTGGGAGTTTCCGAGTGGTACCGTTGGAAAAAAATGACTGTTTATGACCGTGTTATGTTTGCCGGGCTTAGCGGCTGTGGGCCGCGGGTCGGCGCCAAGGGATCGCCCTTGACGGAGCTGCAGCGGGTGGGTGAGAACCGTGCGCGCCTCACTCCACCGCACTGCTGTGGACCGGGACGAAGCAGGCTCCGCGGGGCTTTATTCGTCACGGAAACCAGCAAGCGGCACGACCGCCGACCATGCCCGAGTAGACCGCTGAGGCAATGCCCGTCGCCCTGCCCCGATTCCGGGCGGGTGATAATGACGAAATGAAATGAGTGGAATGACTCGCCATCAATACCGCTGCTCAGTCCGTTGGTCGGACATGGACGTCTACGGGCACGTCAACAACGCCGTCTTCCTCACCTATCTGGAGGAAGCGCGCAGCGACATACTCGGTGGCCATGCCGCAAGAGCCGGTGTGGCCACCTTCACAGCGGGCTGCGTGAGCGCGAAGCACGAGATCGAGTACAAGGCGCCCTTGGAGTGGCGCGAGACGCCAGTCACCGTCGAGGTCTGGGTTACCGGCCTCAGGGCGGTGTCATTCAGCCTCGCCTACGAGGTGAAGGACGAAGGGACTCTGTACGCGAGGGCAGCCTCCACGATGGTTCCCTACGACCTGGAGGGCAAGCGCCCGCGGCGCCTCACCGAGGCTGAACGCGCTTACCTCACGGGATTTCTGACGCAGCAGTGACCGCTTGACCGGGCCGGCCCGGTTCACCCCCGCAGGGGCGACGACCGCTGACATGGGCGACGACCGCCTGCCACGCCCGAGTGGACCCGCTGAACAAGTGCCATCGCCATACCGTGATGCGGGCAGGAAACAACGAAGAAATGAAATGACTCGAATGACATCCCTGCTGCTCGTCCTGGGGGGGCCTCGCCGTCTCAATCCGTCCCCGCCCGCGGCTCATCCGTCGTGTTGCGGGATGAGTAGGTCACAACCTCCTATGAGGCAGGAAGTCTGACCCGCCTCACTCGCATAGGAAAGAAACAAGTGAAGAATCGCTTTGTCCCCTTCTGTGTTGTGTGTCTGTTGAGTCTGAGTGCATGTTCCGCAAATGGTCAGGGAATGCAACCCACCGAGACGTCGGCGAGCACAACTCAGGCGACACTGTACCCGAACACGGATGCAGGTTTCCGGAAGCTGATCATGGCTGTACGTTTTGACGAGGATGTGGTGGCTTCACTGAAGCCGAACTCCGCTGACTACGCAGCGGTCTTCGAGCCGGAGTTCGCGGCCAAAGCCGAGAAGATGTACGAAGAGTGGATCTGGTCCAAGCCCCCCGCCGCGCTTGACGTCGCCCCTGAAAAGACCGAAATCGAGATGGCGAAGGCTACCACGGACGACCTCAGGAATTGGGCGAATCAGCCTAGTGAAGAATTCCCCCTTGGGTATGAGAAGGTGGCCCCTTACTTCAAACCGGGAACGACGATCTACCGGTGGAAGTATCTGGAGCCAGGCGAAGTTCTCGGTAAGGCCTACGACGGAATGGCCTACGTTAATGGGCGCTGGGTGTGGTTCCCGAAGCTGTGGCGCGTCCTCGACTAAGGGCTTGCAGAAAAATAAGGTGCGTGGCCGCGCTCTTGACACCGCAGCTCAGGCGATGTGTTCGAAAGCAAGTTAATTCTCTGCAAGCTCTTTAGCGCTGACCCAAGACCGTGTTCCCGTGGTGAGGCGTCATTGGCCGCCTCGGGCCTGGGGCGGGGACGCACTGCGCGCTGGTTGAGCTTGTTTTCTCAGGCCGGCTCCGCTCTGGTCGTCGACTGCAGCGCGGTTCCGGGGCCCGTTGAAGAGGCGGGAGACGGGGGGCTACCGCCGCGCGCAGTAAGCAGGGCTTATCCAACACAAAGGTGTCTTTACTTGCGCTTACTTCTGTGCGATTGCAGGATTCTGCCGCGAGCAGGAGCGGAGTCGTCTGTGTCACCTGCCGCAAACCTCTTCGTCGAGCAGCGCACGTGGTTCCCGTGTGTGATGTCTGCTCCCGAGTCCGGATATGTCACCTCCTCGCAGGCCGAGGTGCGACCGACAACCCGGGCGGGGGCGGAGCAGACAGAGAGCACCGGCGGGCGCCCTGCGTGCAAGAAGGGACAACGAGTGCACCCACCGCTACGGTCGGCCGTTCCCGTACGGTCGGCCGTCAGCCCGCGAGGGAGTCGCGGCCAGCGGCAACTACCTCGGGGAGTGCCGACTTGGGCTTGGTCCTCTTCATCGGAGCGGACCGGTGCAGGCACCTCGTGAGTGCGTGGGGACCAGGTCTCACGGTCAGTGTCGGCGGCGGGCGTCGGGCGTCGGGGCCAGCGAGTCCTGCCTGTAGCCGAGAGTAGTCATCGACGCCTGGTGAGCTGCGCTCCGTCCGTCTCGTGACGAGGGGCCGAACCAGCAGGCGAGGAGACGGCTTGCCGTGCCAGCTGCCGGATGGATGCGATCTGTCGCCGAATTCTCCAAACAGTTGAGCGTTTGACCTCTGATGTTCACGCTTTACCTGTCAAGTGCCCTGAGGCACGGCCTCGGGCCCCACCGATTCAGAAGCGAGTCGAGCATGGTGCGTGTCCGTTCATCCTTGGCACAGTTGCCCGCCTACGTCCCGGGCCGCAAAGTGCCCGGTGCGGTGGTGCTGGCCAGCAACGAATCCCCCTACGGACTGTTGCCCGGTGTAGCCGCAACGCTTACGGAGCTGGCCGGCGGCATGTCGCGCTACCCCGACCTGAGCGCCACCGCACTCGTGCAGGCGATAGCCGGGCACCACGAGGTCGAGCCGGAGCGGATCGCGGTGGGCGCCGGATCCTCGGAGGTCTGCGGACAGCTGCTGCACTCGGTCGTCGGCTTCGGCGACGAGGTCGTCTTCGGATGGCGGTCCTTCGAGGCGTATCCGATTCTCACGGCGGTGGCAGGCGGTGTGGCGGTACGGGTCCCGCTGCGCGACCATGCGCTGGACCTCGACGCCATGGCCGCGGCGATCACCGATCGGACCCGGCTGGTCTTCGTCTGCAATCCGAACAACCCCACCTCCACCGCGGTCGGTGAGCGGGCGCTCCTCGACTTCGCGGACCGTGTCCCGGAAGACGTGCTGATCGTCGTCGACGAGGCCTATCGTGAGTACGCGGATCCGGCGCTGGTCCCCGATGCCCTGGCCCTGCTCGGCGACCGCCCCAACGTGGTGGTTCTGCGGACGTTCTCCAAGGCCTACGGACTGGCGGGACTGCGCGTCGGCTACTGCGTGGCGCCGCCGTGGATCGCCGCTCATGTGCGCAAGGCGCAGGTACCGTTCAGCGTCAGCGCCCTCGCCCAGGAGGCCGCCGTCGTCGCCCTCGGCGAGCGCGCGGAAGTCGCCCGGCGGGCCGCCCTCACGGTCGTCGAACGGGAGCGCGTGACTCTGATGTTGCACGCGCTGGGCTTCGAAGTCCCCGACTCCCAGGCCAACTTCGTGTGGCTACCGCTTGCGGACGAGAGCGCTGACTTCGCCGTCCACTGTCTTGGCGGGCACGTCGTGGTACGCCCGTTCCTCGGGGAGGGCGTCCGGGTGACGATCGGACTGCCGCAGGAGAACGAGGCTTTCCTCGATCTCGCCGCGACCTGGAGAGGCTGAAGGCCGTGCGCCCTGGTCCTTATGAGCGGCATCGCGAACTGCTTCAGCAAGCCGTGCGGGCCCTCGCCGCCGGTGAATGCCGGCGGCCCTTCACGGAGGCGACCGGACAGGATGCTGCCGACGCGGGGATGAGATCGGTCCGAACAGCTGGGAAGGTCTTCGGCTCCCTGCTGGGACGGCCCTTCGATCTCGACCAGCCCGGCGAGCTGGGCCGGGTGTGCACCGAGTCCTCGCCATACGGGATCGGCATGGGCATCAGTTACCCGCGATGCGACCCCGCAGCTCTGGTGGCGGCTGCCGCTCAGGCGACGGCCGGGTGGCGCGCAGCCGGGCTCCGCCGACGAGCCGGGTTGGCCGTGGAGATACTGCGCCGGCTGAACACTCGCAGCCATGAGCTGGCCCTTGCGGCGCAGCACACCACGGGGCAGCCGCCGCAGGCGGCGTTCCGGTCCGCGGGGCCGCGCGCCCAGGACCGTGCGCTGGAGGCCGTGGCCCTTGCCTTCGCGGAGTCGGAGCGCGTTCCGGCGGACCTGAGCTGGGAGAGCGGCCAAGGGACCCAAGGGAGCGGGCAACCGTCGCCGATGCGGGGCACCAGCACCCTGGTGCCCCGCGGAGTGTCGCTGCTCATCGGTTGCCCCGACTATCCGCTCTGGAACGGCTACCCGGGTCTGTTCGCCAGCCTGGTGACCGGCAACCCGGTGATCGTCGCCCCGCATCCGCGTTCCGTGCTGCCGCTGGCCATCACCGTGCGCGTCGCCCGGCAGGTGCTGGCGGAGGCCGGCCACCCACCGGACATCGTGACCCTCGCGGTGGCGGAACCAGCGGAACGGCTGCACGAGAGGCTGGCCACGGACCCGGGGGTGCGCATCGTCGACTTCACCGGATCGGCGCAGTTCGCCGGCTGGCTGAAGGAACACGCCCGCCAAGCCGCCACGTTCGTCGACCGGACCGGCCTGAACACGGTGATCGTCGACTCCACCGGTGACTACCGGGATCTCGTGCGCGGTCTGGCCCACTCCCTGTGCCGGTGCAGCGGCACGGTCCGCACCACGCCGCAGAACATCCTGGTGCCGACGACGGGCATCGCGACCGATGAGGGGCACAAGAGTCTGGGGGACTTCGGCGCCGACCTGGGCGAGGCCGTGGATCGCCTGCTCGGGCATCCCGCACGTGTGGCCAGGCTGCTGGGCGCGATCGCCAGCGATACGGTGCGGGCGGGGCTGGCGGAGGCCACGCGGTACGGCACCGTGCTCCATGCCTCCGGAGCGCTGCGCCATCCGACTCATCCGGCCGCCGATGTGCGCAGCCCCCTGCTCGTCCGGCTGGCGGCGCAGGACGAACGGATCTACGCCAGGGAGTGGCCGGGGCCCGTCTCATTCCTTGTCGGTACCGACTCGACGTCGCACAGTCTGGCGCTCTTCCGCCGCACGGTGGGCCGCCACGGGGCGTCGTACGCCACCGTGCACTCGACCGACCCGCTGGTGCTGGCGGTCGCCGAGACGGCAGCACTGGACGCCGGGGTGCACCTGGTGCAGAACCTCGCAGACGACTTCCCCGCGGACCCCTCCTCAGCGGGCGCGGATTTGCCCCCCGAGGGCGCCCACTTCGTCACCGGGCGGTTCCGGGTGGTGCGGTCTCGGCAGCATGCGGCCGGGACCGCCCCGGCTCCTGTCGTGGAGGCGGCCCCGAGACCGACCCCCATCGGGGCTGCGGAGTCGCCTCGGGCTCCGGCGCCGGCCGCGGGTTCCGCTGCCGCGCTGGTCGACGTCTGAGTGACCGAGCGGTCAGGCAGTCCAGTGCGTCCCGCGTCCCCGCACCTCGTCGAAGACCAGCCAGGTACGGGTCGAGCGCACTCCCGGTACCGCCTGGATGCGCTCCAGCACGACCCGGCGCAGCACCGAGTTGTCCGGAGTGCGGACCAGCACCAAGACGTCGAAGTCGCCCGCAACGAGGGTGACATGCTCGACGTAGGGGATCTCGCGCAGTTCCCGGGAGGTGTCCCGCCACGCATTCTGATCGATCGTCAACGTCACGTACGCGCTCGTGCCGAGGCCGGCACGCTGCGGATTCAGCTGCGTGCTGAAGCCCGTGATGACCTCCTCGGCCATCAGCCTGTTGATACGCGTGTACGCGTTGGCGCGCGAGATGTGCAGCTTGTCTGCGAGCGCCTTGATCGACACCCGGCCGTCGTCGAGGAGCCCGGCCAGGATGTGCCGGTCGGTGTCGTCGAGCCGGACGGCAGTTCGTCCGGTCATGGACTCCGCAGGTGTGTTTTGCTCGGACACTTTGCCCTCCTAGAGCGCGTCGTTCGGCAGTCCGTCGCTGGTTCGCCTGAAACCTTGAACAGATATTCCGCAATGGCGACGATACTCGCGTCAAGTGTCCAGAGAAAGTGAGTGGCCTCCATGCCCGTGAAGAACCTTCGCCAGACGGTCCAGGGCCTCCTGCCGTCCCTCACGCCGGTGCGGTTCGTGGCCGAGGACGGCACGCCGGTGGCCAAGCCCGCGCCCGGCTACACAGAGCCTGCGCCGGAGGCGCTGCGCGAGGCCTATCGGCGGATGGTCGTGGGACGCCGGTTCGACACCCAGGCCACCGCGCTGACCAAGCAGGGGAGGCTCGCGGTCTACCCGTCCAGCCGCGGCCAGGAGGCCTGCCAGATCGGCGCCGTGCTCGCGCTGCGCCCGGACGACTGGCTGTTTCCGACCTACCGCGACTCCGTGGCCCTGGTCGCCCGGGGCATCGACCCCCTTGAGGTGCTGACGCTGCTGCGCGGCGACTGGCACTGCGGATACGACCCGGCCGCCACCCGCGTCGCCCCCCAGTGCACCCCGCTGGCCACTCAGGTGCTGCACGCGACCGGCATGGCGGAGTCGTTGCGGCGCACAGGCGGAGACGGTGTGGCGATGGCCCTCGTCGGGGACGGGGCGACCAGTGAGGGGGACTTCCACGAGGCGCTGAACTTCGCTGCCGTCTTCCGCGCGCCGGTCGTCTTCTTTGTGCAGAACAACAAGTACGCGATCTCCGTGCCGCTGGCCCGGCAGTCCGCGGCCCCCGCCCTCGCGTACAAGGGCATCGGACACGGGATGCGTTCCGAACAGGTCGACGGCAATGATCTGGTCGCCGTGCTGGCGGTGCTGACCGCGGCGGTCGAGCACGCCCGTGCCGGGCACGGACCGGTCCTGGTCGAGGCGCACACCTACCGCATGGACGCGCACACCAACGCCGACGACGCGACCCGTTACCGGGACGCGGCGGAGGTCGAACGGTGGAGTGCCGCCGATCCGGTCAGCCGTCTTGAAACGTACCTGCGGGCCCGCGGCGCCCTCACCGACGAGGATGTCGCGGCGGTGCGGGAGGAGGCCGAGACCCTGGCGACAGAGCTGCGCGGGGGCATGAACGAGGAGTCCGTGCCCGACCTGCTGGAGCTCTTCGACCACGTCTACGCCGAGCCGACTCCGCAGCTGCGCGAACAGCGCGCCCTGCTGGCGGCCGAGCTGGCCGAAGACGCCGCTTCCCCCGCACTCGACACTCAGGAGAACTGACGGCCATGGCCAAGATCACGATGGCGCAGGCGCTGAACGCCGCCCTGCGCGACGCACTGCGCGAGGATGAGCGCGTGCTCGTTTTCGGTGAAGACGTCGGTCCGCTCGGCGGCGTCTTCCGGATCACCGACGGGCTGACCCGCGACTTCGGCGAGCAGCGCTGCTTCGACACCCCGCTGGCCGAGGCCGGCATCGTTGGACTGGCCGTCGGCATGGCGATGGGCGGCTTCCGGCCCGTGGTGGAGATGCAGTTCGACGCCTTCGCCTATCCGGCCTTCGAACAGATCGCCTCACACGTGGCCAAGCTCCGCAACCGGACCCGGGGGCGGCTCGCGCTGCCGATGGTGATCCGTATCCCCTACGCGGGCGGCATCGGGGGAGTCGAGCACCACTGCGACTCCAGCGAGGCGTACTACGCGCACACCCCGGGCCTGAAAGTCGTCACCCCGGCGACGGCCGAGGACGCGTACTGGCTGCTGCGCGACGCCATAGCCGACCCCGACCCGGTGGTCTTCCTGGAGCCGAAGAAGCTGTACTGGTCGAAGGAGGACGTCAACCTCGAGCGGCGCGGAGCGCTGCCGTTCGGGCAGGCGGCGATCCGGCGGAAGGGCCGCGACGCCACGGTCGTCGCGTACGGGCCGTCGGTGCCGGTGGCGCTGGCCGCGGCCGAAGCGGCGGCGGCCGATGGCATCGAGCTGGAGGTCGTGGACCTGCGCACGCTGGTGCCCTTCGACGACGAGACGGTCACGGCATCGGTACACCGGACCGGGCGCTGCCTGGTCGTCCAGGAGGCCCAGGGATTCGCCGGCGTGGGGGCGGAGATCGCCGCACGGGTGCAGGAGCGCTGTTTCCACTCGCTGGCCGCGCCGGTCCTGAGGGTGGCCGGCTTCGACATCCCGTATCCGCCGCCGAAGCTGGAGCACGCGCATCTGCCCAGCGTCGACCGGATCCTCGACGCCGTCGACCGTCTCCAGTTCAGCGACGCGCCTGACACCCGGCACCTGCTGAAGGGAACGGCCGCATGAGCACCGCAGCGCTTCAGGAGCAGCTGTTCCGGCTGCCCGATCTCGGCGAAGGGCTGACCGAGGCCGAGATCATCGAGTGGAAGGTCGCGGTCGGTGACACGGTGACGATCGACCAGATCGTCATCGAGGTCGAGACCGCCAAGGCCGCAGTCGAGGTGCCGGTCCCCTACGCGGGCACCGTGCTGCAACTGCACGCGGAGGCGGGTACGGCGCTGGAGGTGGGGAAGCCGCTGATCACGGTGGGTACGCCGACTTCCGGCCGGCCCGACGGCGCGGGGGAGGGCCCGGGCGCCCAGCCTCCCGTCGATTCGACGTCGGCCGACCCTGCCGCTGAGCGATACCGGGAGGAGGAGCAGGCCGGGTCCGGCAACGTCCTGATCGGCTACGGCACCGGCCACGGCCCGGCACCGCGTCGCCGACGCCGACGCGGGGGCGCCGCGACGGGAGGCGGCACTGGTGCCGAGGCGGCGCCGTCCGGAGAGCTGCACGCTCCCCGGGTCATATCTCCCCTCGTACGCAGGATGGCGCGGGAACACGGGATCGACCTCGCCGCGTTGGCGCCATCGGGTCCCGCAGGGGTCGTGCTCAGACGAGATGTCGAGCAGGCCGTTGGGCGGGCCGGCCAGCTGGCGACGGACCCCGATACCGCACCGGTCACCCCGGACCGGCAGCAGTCGGCGGATCGCGCACCGCACGCTCGGCCGGCGCCGGCCGGCCCTGAGCGCATCCCGCTGCGCGGAGTCCGCCGCGCGGTCGCGGACAAGCTCTCCCGCAGCCGCACCGAGATCCCCGACGCCACCACCTGGGTCGACGTGGACGCGACGAGCCTGCTCCAAGCCCGGAAGGCCATGCAGGCCGCAGACCCCGGCCGCCCCATCGGGCTGCTGGCCCTGCTCGCCCGATTCTGCATCGCCGGACTGCACCGCTTCCCGGAGCTGAACTCCACCGTCGACACCGAGCGGCGGGAGATCGTCCGCTTCAGCGAGGTGCACCTGGGCTTCGCAGCCCAGACCGAACGCGGCCTGGTGGTCCCCGTCGTCCGCGACGCACAGCGCATGACGACCGCACAACTGGCTGCCGAGCTCGCCCGGTTGACCGGGCTGGCCCGCGACGGGGCCCTGCCGCCCGACCGTCTGACCGGCGGGACCTTCACCCTCAACAACTACGGCGTGTTCGGTGTCGATGGATCCACGCCCATCATCAACCACCCTGAGGCCGCTCTGCTCGGCGCGGGCCGCATCGTGGACAAACCCTGGGTGGTGGACGGCGAGCTGGCCGTCCGCAAGGTCATGCAGCTCTCCCTCAGCTTCGACCACCGGGTCTGCGACGGCGGTGTGGCCGGCGGGTTCCTGCGCTTCGTGGCCGACTGCGTGGAACGCCCGGCGATCCTGCTCGCCGACGTCTGATCCACGCCCGCTTCCCCCGCGTCTGCCCAGGCGCCTTGCACCCATAAACCTACCGAACGTTCGGCCAGGAGCTCTCAGTGACCACCGACCAGCATCCCGACTTCTTCGTCCGCCATGCGGCGCTGCTCGACCAGGCGGTGGAGTGTGCCGCCGACCGCACCTACTGGACGCCGTACCCGGAAACCCCCAGTACCTCTGCGTACGGGGCCGAGGCATCCCGGCTGGGCGAGGCCGCCTTCCACGGCCTCCTCGGCCAGCCCTTCCGCATCGAAGGGCATCCGGCCACCGGCACCGTGCCCGCCACCGAGGTTTCGCCCTACGGCTTCCCGCTCGGCGTCAGTTACCCGTACCTGGCGCCCGATGTGGCCGTCGCGACGGCCAAGTCAGCCGCAGTGGCATGGCGCGCCGCGAGCCCGGACACCCGGGCCGGCGTCGCCGCCGAGATCCTCGCCCGGCTGAACGAGGCGACCTTCGAGATCGCGTACGCCGTCCAGCACACCACCGGCCAGCCCTTCATGATGGCGTTCCAGGCCGGCGGTCCACACGCCCAGGACCGGGGTCTCGAAGCGGTCGCCCACGCATGGAACGAGCAAACGCGCCATCCGGTCGCGGCCCGCTGGAGGAAGCCCCAGCGCAAGGGCGGCCCGCTCGTCATGGACAAGACCTTCACCACCGTGGGACGCGGTGTGGCAGTGCTGATCGCCTGCAACACCTTCCCCACCTGGAACGGCTATCCGGGATTGTTCGCGAGTCTGGTCACCGGCAACCCGGTGGTCGTCAAGCCTCATCGACGTGCCGTGCTGCCACTGGCGATCACCGTGCGGATAGCCCGTGAGGTGCTGGCGGAGGCCGGCTTCGATCCGGACGTGGTACTGCTCGCCGCCGCGAAGCCCGACGAGCGCACCGCCCCTGCCCTGGCCACCCACCCCGATGTGCGCATCGTGGACTACACCGGCTCCAGCGAGTTCGGCGACTGGCTGGAGACCAACGCCCGCCAGGCCGCGGTCCACACCGAGAAGTCCGGGCTCAACACCGTCGTCGTGGACTCCACGGACGATTACGCTGGTCTGCTGCGCAACCTCGCCTTCTCCCTGTCGCTCTACAGCGGCCAGATGTGCACCACCCCGCAGAACATCCTCGTTCCCCGCAACGGCTTCCCCACCGACCAGGGGCGCCGTACGGCCGACGAGTTCGCCGCCGACCTCGGCGCCGCCCTGGACAGGCTGCTCGGCGACCCGGCCCGTGCGGCCGCCACCCTCGGCGCGATCGTGAACGACGGTGTCCTGAAGCGCGTGGCGGAGGCGGCGGAACTCGACCGTGTCGCCCATCCATCGAGGCAAATCACCCACCCGGACTTCCCGGACGCGGCCGTCCGTTCCCCGCTGTTGGTCCGGCTCGAGGCCGAGACCGACGAAGAGACATACACGAGCGAGTGGTTCGGGCCGGTCTCCTTCGTCATCGGTACCGACTCCACCGCGCACGGCCTGCGTCTCCTGCACGACACCGTACGGCGCCACGGCGCGCTGACCGCCTCCGTGTACGCCACCGCCGAGGGTGTGCTGGAGGCGGCACGGGCAACCGCGCTGGAGGCGGGCGTGCACCTGTCGGAGAACCTGACCGGCGCGGTCTTCGTCAACCAGTCCGCCGCCTTCAGCGACTTCCACGGCACCGCGGCCAACCCCGCGGCCAATGCCGCCCTCACCGACCCGGCGTTCGTCACCGGACGCTTCTCGGTCGTCCAGTCCCGGCGCCACGCACCCGCAGAGGAGCACGTCGATGCGTGATGATGAGGTCTACCTGATCGACGGGGCCCGCACTCCGCTCGGCCGCCACCGAGGCGCCCTGGCCTCCGTACGCCCCGACGATCTGGCCGCCCTCGTGGTCGGCGAGGCGGTACGTCGCTCTGGCATCCCGGCCGACACCGTGGACGAGGTGATCCTCGGCGCCGCAAACCAGGCGGGCGAGGACAACCGGGACGTGGCCCGGATGGCCGTCCTGCTGGCCGGACTGCCGGACACCGTGCCCGGATACACCGTCAACCGGCTGTGCGCGTCCGGACTGACGGCCGTCGCCTCGGCCGCCCAGGCGATTCGTGCGGGGGAGGCAGACCTGGTCGTCGCGGGCGGAGTGGAGTCGATGACCCGTGCCCCCTGGGTGATGGCCAAGCCCGGCACGCCCTGGGCCCGGCCCGGCGAGGTCCACGACACCTCCCTCGGCTGGCGCTTCACCAACCCGCGCTTCCCGGCCGCGACCAGCCTGTCCATGGGCGAGACCGCCGAGGAGGTCGCCGCCCTGGACGGCATCACCCGCCTCGACGCGGACACCTTCGCGCTGCGCAGCCACCGCAGGGCGGAGGCCGCCCAGAGGGCGGGCCGCTTCAAGGAAGAGATCGTGCCGGTGCGGGTGGCGGACGGCGAGGTGACCCAGGACGAGGGGCCTCGGCCGTCCACCTCGCTGGAGAAGCTCGGCGGACTGCGCACGTCCTTCCGCAGCGACGGGATCATCACCGCGGGCAACTCCTCGCCGCTGTCCGACGGGGCCGCTGCCATCGTGGTGGCGAGTTTGGCGGCGGTCGAACGATACCGGCTCACCCCCCGGGCCCGCGTCGTCACCGCCGCATCGGCCGGGGTCGAGCCCCGCTTGATGGGGCTCGGGCCTGTGCCGGCCACCTTGAAGGCACTCGCCCGCGCGGGCTGGCGGTCCGACGACCTGGACGCCGTCGAGGTGAACGAGGCCTTCGCCGCCCAAGCGCTGGCAGTCGTCCGACGCCTGCGGCTCGACGAGGACCGCGTCAATGCCGACGGCGGCGCCATCGCCCTCGGACACCCGCTCGGCTGCTCCGGCGCCCGCATCCTGCTCACCCTGCTCGGACGCATGGAACGCGAGGACGCCCGACGGGGACTGGCGACCATGTGTGTGGGGGTCGGCCAGGGCGTGGCGATGCTGGTGGAGCGCGTATGAGCACGCGGGACGACACGGCGTACGAGACCCTGCGGGTCGAGGCCGGCGCGGACCGGGTTGTCGTGACCCTGCACCGGCCGGAGGCTCGCAACGCCATCAGCAGCGGCATGATCGCCGAACTGCATCGCGTGTGCGAGGACCTGGAGCGCGCGCCGAGGCTGCTTCTGCTCACCGGGCACGGCGGGGTCTTCGCCGGCGGCGCCGACATAGCCGAACTGCGTTGGCGTGGCCGGGAGGAGGCGCTGCAGGGAATCAACAGCCGTCTGTTCGAGCGGGTACGCAGGCTGCCCCTGCCCACCGTGGCCGCGGTGGACGGCTGGGCGCTGGGCGGCGGCGCCGAGCTTGCGTACGCCTGCGACATTCGGATCGCCGGGCCAAACGCCGTCTTCGGCAACCCCGAACCTGGCCTGGGCATCCTCGCCGCCGCCGGGGCCTGTTGGCGGCTGCGGGAGCTGCTCGGCGAGTCGGTGGCCAAACAGGTCCTGCTCGCCGGGCGGAACCTCGACGCACCTGCCGCGCTCGCCTGTGGGCTGGTCACGGACGTCGTACCGGCCGAGCGGCTGAACGCCGAGGCACACGCCCTGCTGGACCGCATGGCTCGTTCCTCGGCGCTTGCCCTGCGGCTGACCAAGCTCGTCACCGACGCCCCGGGTGCCCATCCGGTGGCTGACGACCTCGCCCAGGCCGTGCTGTTCGAGGGCCGCGACAAGGAGGAGCGCATGACGCGATTCCTGGAGAAGAACGAGAAGAACGGAGGCCGGGCATGACCTTGGCATCAGTACCGCCCGCCGTCGTGGGGGTGATCGGCGGCGGCCGGATGGGGACCGGTATCGCCCAGTCCTTCGCGGCCGCAGGGTCGTCCGTGGTCGTCGTGGAACACGACGAAGCGGCCGCGACCGTCGCGCTGAACCGCATCGCCGACGGGCTGCGGCGGGCCGCCGAGCGCGGGGGGCCCGGCGGATCCGCCACCGATCACGTACCGGACCGGGTCACCGCCGTCACCTCGATCGCCGAACTACCGGCCGACGCCGATCTCGTCGTAGAGGCGGTACCGGAGGACGCCGCGCTCAAGGCCCGGCTGCTCGCCGCCGCCGAGCGGGCCGTGGGGGAGCGGTGCGTGCTCGCCACCAACACCAGTTCCCTGCCGGTCACCGAACTCGCGGCGGCCCTGAAGCGGCCGGGACGCTTCCTGGGCATGCACTTCTTCAACCCGGTGCCCGTCTCCGCGCTCGTCGAACTGGTCCTCACTCCCGACACCACCGGGGAGACTCTGACGGCGGCGGTCGGCTGGACGCACGCCCTGGGCAAGCAGAAGGTCGTCGTCCAGGACTCGCCGGGATTCGCCAGCAGCCGTCTCGGCCTGGCCCTCGGTCTGGAGGCCGTCCGCATGGTCGAGGAGGGGGTCGCCGAGCCGGAGGCCATCGACACGGCCATGCGCCTGGGATACCGGCACCCGATGGGGCCGCTGCGCCTCACCGACGTAGTAGGTCTCGACGTACGGCTGGCCATTGCCGACCACCTGCACAGGACGCTCGGGGAGCGGTTCGCCCCGCCGGCATTGCTGCGGGAGAAGGTCGCCCGCGGCGAGCTGGGCCGCAAGACGGGGAAGGGGTTCTACTCATGGCCGTGACCGATGGTGCGCCCACCGAGGGTCAGGAGCCGGGCCGTCCCGCCCGTCACGGGGTCGCCTACGACGTCACCGACGCCGTGGCCGTCATCGAGCTGCGCGGTCCCGGGAGCGGCAACGCGCTCGACACCCATATGCGCAGCGCCCTCCTCATGGCGGCACGCCGCCTGACCACGGACACCGCACGCGGTGTAAGGGCTGCCCTGATCACTGCCCGCGGAAGGCATTTCTGCGTCGGCCAGGACCTCAGGGAGCACGCCCGGCAGCTGAACACCGCGCCCGAGGCGGCCTTCGCGAACCTTCCCAACGACTACAACCCGCTGCTGAAGGAGCTGCACGGGCTGCCGGTCCCGCTCGTCGTGGCCGTCGAGGGCGCATGTGTCGGGGCTGGGCTCGGCATCGCGCTCTGCGCGGATCTGCGCGTCGCCGCCGAAGGAGCCCACTTCGCGACTGCCTTCACCGGCATCGGCCTGGCCTCCGACTCGGGGGTCGCCCGCGGCCTCGCCCGCCAGCTCGGTCCTTCGCGGACCGCAGGACTCATGCTCCTCGGAGACCGCTTCTCCGCACAGGACGCCGAACGCTGGGGCCTGGTCCACCGCGTCGTGGCGGACGGCTCGGCCACGGCTGAGGGGCTGGCCGTCGCCCGCTCCCTCGCAGGCGGACCCACCGCCGCCCACCGAGAGATCAAGGCACTGCTGCGGTCCGCGGCCACCGCCACGCTGCCGGCCGCGCTGGAGCGCGAAGCCGTGATCCAGCGCCGGCTCGGCGCCACCGAGGACCACCGCGAAGCCGTCACGGCGTTCCTCGAACGCCGCAGCCCGGCCTTCCGCGGCCATTGACCCACTCATCGAGTACGACGGGACACGCATACCCCATGAACACCCCCACCGTCACACCATCCGGGCCCCAGGGCCCCGAGGCCACCTTCGAGGACACCATCGCCCGCGACCAGCGCATCGAGCCCCGGGACTGGATGCCCGACGGCTACCGCACCACGCTGATCAGGCAGATCGCCCAGCATGCCCACTCCGAGATCATCGGTATGCAGCCGGAGGGCGAGTGGATCACCCGGGCACCCTCGCTGCGCCGCAAGGCCATCCTCTTCGCCAAGGTGCAGGACGAGGCCGGGCACGGGCTGTACCTCTACTCCGCGGCTGAGACCCTCGGGGCGGACCGCACGGACATGACGGCGCGTCTGATCGACGGCCGCCAGAAGTACTCGTCCATCTTCAACTACCCGACCGAGACCTTCGCCGACGTCGGCGTGATCGGCTGGTTCGTGGACGGCGCGGCGATCTGCAACCAGGTGCCCCTGTGCCGGACGTCGTACGGCCCGTACGGGCGCGCCATGGTCCGTGTGTGCAAGGAGGAGTCCTTCCACCAGCGGCAGGGGTACGAACTCCTGCTGACGATGATGCGCGGCACCGACGAGCAGCGGGAGATGGTGCAGGACGCGGTGAACCGCTGGTGGTGGCCGTCGCTGATGATGTTCGGCCCGCCGGACGCCGACTCGCCCAACTCCGCGCGATCCATGGCCTGGAAGATCAAACGGCACTCCAACGACGAACTGCGACAGCGGTTCGTCGACATGACCGTGCCGCAGGCCCAGAAGCTCGGCGTCACCCTGCCCGACCCCGGCCTGCGGTGGAACGAGGAGCGCGGGCACCACGACTTCGGCGCCCCCGACTGGGACGAGCTGAAGCGCGTGGTCTCCGGCGACGGACCGTGCAACGCCGAACGGATTGCACGGCGCCGGGCCGCCCACGAGGAGGGCGCCTGGGTGCGGGAGGCGGCCTCGGCCCATGCCTCCAAGCGGGCGACCCGGGTGCGTGAAGGAGCGGCGGCATGAGCGGCACCGACCGGACTTCCGCCGGCGGACCCGTCCGCATACGGGACGAGTGGCCGCTGTACGAGGTGTTCGTCCGGGGCAAGCGTGGACTGAACCATGTCCACGTGGGCTCCCTGCGCGCGCCCGACGACACGATGGCCCTTGTCCACGCCCGCGACCTGTACACCCGGCGCAACGAGGGCGTGAGTGTCTGGGCCGTGCGATCCGACTCCATCGCCGCCTCCACCCTCGCCGAGAAGGATCCCTTCTTCGCGCCCAGCGGCGACAAGGTCTACCGGCACCCGACCTTCTACGACATCCCCGACGACGTACCCCACATCTAGGAGCGGCCGCCAATGAGTCACGAGGATCTGTACGTCGACCACGACAACGCGCAGTGGGCGTTCGGCACCGGATTCACCGACCCCCTGCACGGCATCGACCAGAGGGTGCCGGACGGCATCGACGCCGGAGACCTTGCCGCCTGCTGTCTGGCCCTGGGCGACGACGCCCTGGTGTCCGCCCAGCGGCTCGCCGAGTGGTGCACACGCGCCCCGGAACTGGAGGAGGAACTCGCCCTGGCCAACATCGGCCTCGACCTGCTCGGCCAGGCCCGGCTGCTGTATGCCAGGACGGGACGGGCCGACGGTACGGGCCGCGGCGAGGACGCGTACGCCTACTTCCGTGATCCAGACGGCTTCCGCAACCTACGGCTGGCCGAACTGCCCGGCGGCGACTTCGCCTTCACGATCACACGGCTGCTCGTCATGTCGGTCTGGCGGCTGGCCGTCTTCGAGGAGCTCACCAGCGCTCCTGATCCGGTGCTCGCCGCCATCGCCGCCAAGAGCGTGAAGGAGCTCTCCTACCATTGCCACTACGCCGCGGTGTGGACCGTGCGCTTGGGCGACGGGACTCCCGAGTCCCGTGACCGTCTCAGAACGGCGCTGTTCGACGTCGCGCCCTGGCTGGGAGAACCACTGACCGACCGGACCGCAGCCGGTCTGGGCGCCGAGTCCGCAGTGGTCGCCGACCGGACGCTGCGGCATCTCGCCGACGTCCTGGTGCGAGCGGGATTCGACCCCTCCGAGGTCCTGCCTCTCGGCCCGGCGTCCGCCCCCGCCATACCCGGCTCCGGCCGCGACGGTGACCGTACCGAACACCTGGCGCCGCTCCTCACCGAACTCCAGAGCATCGCCCGCGCACACCCGCAGGCGCAATGGTGACGCTCGCGGATGCCGGCGAGCACCGCCGAGATGCGGCGCACCGCGCCTGGCGTACCGCCTGCGAGATCCCCGATCCTGAACTGCCCATGCTTACCCTCGCCGACCTCGGAGTGCTCCGCGGTGTCGAGGTGGAGCAGGACGGTACGGTCGTCGTGCGGCTCACCCCGACCTACTCAGGCTGTCCCGCCGTGGCCGAGATGCGGGCTGAAGCCGCCACCCGGCTGCAGGCGGACGGCTTTCCCGCCGTTCGGGTCGTCACCGTGCTCGACCCGCCCTGGACTACCGACTGGATCACATCCCAGGGCCGTCTCAAGCTCGCCGAACACGGCATCGCACCACCGGGGCCTCGGCGCCTCAGCGAATCCGGGCCGGTGTGGCTGTCCCTCGGGCCGGCCCCGGCGGATGTGCCCTGCCCGCGCTGCGCCTCGGTCGATACCGAGGAGATCTCACGGTTCGCCGCAACCGCCTGCTTGGCGCTCCGCCGCTGCGGCACCTGCCTGGAGCCCTTCGAGCACCTCAAGGACCTTTGATGACGACCCCCTCCCGTCCCCCCGTCACGGCGCGGACCCGTCTGCGTCCCACCTTCCACGCCCTGCGCGTCGCAGCGGTTGAGGGGCTGTGCTCCGACGCCACCGCGCTCACCCTCGCGATACCGGACCGTCTGGCCGAGGAATTCGCGTTTCTCCCCGGCCAGTGCCTCACCGTGCGCCGGGAGATCGACGGCCGCGACGAGCGCCGCTCCTACTCCATCTGCTCCCCCGTCGGGGAACCTCTGCGTATTGGCATCCGCGTCGTACCCGGCGGCCTGTTCTCTTCCTGGCTCGTCCACGGTGTGCGCCCAGGAGACACCCTTGAGGTGATGGGGCCGGCCGGTGCTTTCACCCCCGACCTCAGCGCAGCCGGTCAACCCGGTGATTCCGGTCAACCCGGTGGCCTCGGCCACTTCGTGCTGATCGCTGCCGGGTCCGGCATCACACCGATGCTGTCGATCGCCGCCTCCGTACTCGCCGCCGACGACTCGTCCCGCATCACCCTCCTCTACGGCAACCGGCGCACCGATTCGGTGATGTTCGCGGACGAACTGGCAGATCTGAAAGACCAGTACCCGGCCCGCTTCCAGCTTGTTCACGTGTTGTCCCGCGAGCCGCGCGGGGCCGAAATGCTCTACGGCCGCCTCGATGCGGCGCGGCTCACCGCCCTGCTCGATGCCCTGGTCGACACCGACGGCGTCGACCAATGGTGGCTGTGCGGTCCGCACGGCATGGTCCGTGACTCCAGCGCCATCCTGGCCGGGCTCGGCGTCCCGGCTGACCGAATCCACCAGGAACTGTTCCACGCCGATGAAGAGCCGCCCGCCGCCCGCCACGAGGTCTCGGCGATCGGTCTCGCCACGAGCGAAGTCACCGTCGTCCTGGATGGCAGGGTCACCACGTTCCCGGCCCCCCGGGACCGGACCGTCCTCGACGCTGCCCAACAGCTCCGCCCCGACCTGCCGTTCGCCTGCAGAGGCGGCGTCTGCGGGACGTGCCGCGCCCTGGTGACCCAGGGCCGGGGGGACATGCGCCGCAACTACGCCCTGGAGCCCGCGGAGGTGGCCGCGGGATACGTCTTGACCTGCCAGACCCGCCCCGCATCGGACGAGCTCACCGTGGACTTCGACATGTGAGCGCGAACATGTCGACAACGTTCGGTTTTCTCGACGATGAACGATCGGAAACCTGCGCTGGAAAAGGCGCATGCCGTTCGGCACAGTAAGCCCGGGTCAATCAATCGCTCTTTTCGAACAGATGTTCGGTATGACGGGTGAAAGCCTGCTTGCCGCCTTGGTCCCCGACGCGGGAGACCGCGCAAACTCGGGCCGCCCGCAACGTTCGTTGACCGACGGCGTGCGCCTATCGAGATCTTGAGCGGACCGGCAGTAACGGACCGCACTGCATCAACTTATGGAAAGTGAGAGCAAGGCGTGAGTGAGCAGCCGCTCGTAAAGCCCGGAGCGCCCTCCAGACCGGCCCGGCCCAATGTCGACGCTGGAGACGCCGGTTACAGCAAGTCGTTGAAGTCCCGGCACGTCAGCATGATCGCCATCGGCGGTGCCATCGGAACCGGCCTCTTCCTCGGTGCCGGCGGCCGCCTCGCCGAGGCCGGCCCGTCGTTGTTCGTCGCGTACGCGGTTTGCGGCGTCTTCGCCTTCCTCGTCGTCCGCGCGCTCGGCGAACTCGTCCTGTACCGGCCCTCGTCCGGCGCCTTCGTGTCGTACGCCCGGGAGTTCCTCGGCGAGAAGGGCGCCTACACCGCAGGCTGGATGTACTTCCTGAACTGGGCCACGACCGGTATCGCCGACATCACCGCGGTGGCCACCTACACCCACTACTGGGGCATGTTCTCCGACATACCCCAATGGGTGATCGCGCTGATCGCCCTGGCGGTCGTCCTCGCGGTCAACCTGATATCGGTGCGAATCTTCGGCGAGCTGGAGTTCTGGTTCGCAATCGTCAAGGTCGGCGCCCTCGTCCTCTTCATGTGTATCGGCATCTTCCTGCTGGTGACCCAACACTCCGTCGACGGTCACCACCCCGGTCTGTCCGTGATCAGCGACAACGGAGGCGTCTTCCCCAACGGTCTGCTGCCCATGCTCCTGATCACCCAAGGCGTCATCTTCGCCTACGCCGCAGTCGAGCTGGTCGGCGTTACCGCGGGTGAGACCGAGAACCCCGAGAAGATCATGCCCAAGGCGATCAACTCGATCATGTGGCGCGTGGCGCTGTTCTACGTCGGCTCGGTCATCCTGCTCTCCATGCTGCTTCCGTGGAACAAGTACGTCGCCGGCGAGAGCCCCTTTGTGACGGTGCTGTCCAACATCGGTGTCCCCGCCGCGGGCGGCGTGATGAACCTCGTCGTCCTCACCGCAGCCATGTCCTCGCTCAACTCCGGCCTCTACTCGACCGGCCGCATCCTGCGCTCCATGGCGATGTCCGGCTCGGCGCCGAGGTTCACGAGTGCGATGAGCCGCAGCCAGGTTCCCTACGGTGGCATCCTGCTCACGACCGGTATCTGCGTGCTCGGCGTCGGCCTCAACTTCGTCGTACCGGCGGAGGCGTTCGAGATCGTCCTGAACTTCGCGGCGATCGGCATCCTGGCCACGTGGGGCATGATCATGATCTGCCACCTGCTCTTCTGGCGGAAGACGCAGCAGGGCGAGCTGACGCGTCCTGGCTACCGGCTGCCCGGCTCGCCGTGGACCGAGATCGTGACCCTCGGCTTCCTGGCCTCCGTCCTGGTGCTGATGTATGCCGACGGCGGGGCCGCACGCACCACCGTGCTGTGTCTTCCGCTGATCGTCGGAGCCCTCGTCGCCGGGTGGTTCGGCGTGCGCGGCCGGGTGGCCGGCATGCGCAGGGCAGCCGAGGACGCCCAAGCCAGGCCATGACCTCGACGGCGACACATCGGGGCGGCTCGCCCACGCATCAGTGGCGTGACATCACCTGCCTGATACGGGCCGTGCCGCCAACCTGCCCAGGACGCATTCAACGTGCCCTCGTAACGCTCTTCAATGGCCCGGTGGTCGCCTTACGATCGACCGCGCCCCAGGGATTCCTGGCCACCGCACACCCCTCGATACGGCACCCAGCCCTAGAGCCGGAGGCGCTGATCCTTGTAATCCGCCGCCGTCAGCCCGAGTCAACCGCGAGGCGTAGCGTGACATCACACTCTGCGCGTCCGGCACAAGCTCTCCCACGAGAAAGCCAGCTGTTTCAGGCGCTGTCATGTTCGATCTTCACCGGCTCAGACTTCTCAGGGAGCTCAAGCACCGCGGCACGCTGGCCGCCGTTGCCGCTGCCTTGTCCTACAGTCCATCGACCATTTCTCAGCAGTTGTCGCTGCTGGAATCCGAGGTCGGCGTCCGGCTACTGGAACACGTCGGTCGGCGGGTACGCCTCACCCAACAGGCGGAGATTCTCGTCGCCCACACCGAGGCTGTCCTGGAGCGGCTGGAACGCGCAGAGACCGACATCGCGACATCCTTGACCGATTTGACCGGAACACTCCGCATCGCCTCCTTTCAGAGTGCGGCGCTGGCCCTGGTCCCCACCGCACTGAACTTGTTGCATGCCGCTCATCCGCTGCTGCGTGTCCATCTCACTCAGATGGAGCGGGAAAGTGCCATTTCTGCTCTGCTAGCGCGTGACTTCGATCTGATCATCGACGTGGAGTACCCCGGTATTCCCGGTCCCCGGCCCGCGGAGGTGGAGCAGGAGGAGTTGTGTGAGGACACCCTGCATCTGGCTCATCCGGCCATTGGGGGCATGGCCGACCCCATGGAGGCTCTCCTCAGCCTGGCAGGACAGCCGTGGATCATGGAGCCCGAAGGAACCATGGCTCGCCGCTGGTCGATGGCACTGTGCCGCGAAGCAGGCTTCGAACCCGACATCCGTTACGAGTCCACCGATCACTTCCTGCATCTGCGGCTAGCCGAACAGGGTCATGCGGCCGCGCTGCTTCCGGGTTTGGCATGGCACGGCCGTCCCCCGACCGTCCCCATACAGCCACTGCCACGGGCTCATCACAGACGCAGACTGCTCACTGCCGTGCGTCGCGGAGGCGGCCAGCACCCCACCATCAAAGCCGCCCGACAGGCACTGCTCCAGGCTGCTGAGCAGCTGGTGCTGTGACCGCATGAGCCGCGGGGGCCCTGCTCTTGTCAGGCCAGACGTCTGAGCACGTCTTCGACCGCGTCGATGAGCGGATCGCCTTCAGTGCCTGCCCGCCGTATGAGACCCAGTTCGACGTCAGGAAGTTCTGGCAGGCCGCCGTACGCGGCGGTGCCGGGTTCCACGCAGGCGGGCAGTAGAGCCGCAGCGCCGAGGCCGGCCCGGACGGCGGCTTGCACGGCGGCCAGGCTGGTGCTTTCGAAAACAACACGCCATGTACGTCCGTTGGCTTCCAGCGCGTCGAGCACCGGCGTGCGCCAGCGACACGGCAGGGAGAACAGCACGAGAGGGAGGGGGTCAGCGCCTGGATCCAGTCCGGGCCCGACGGCCCATCTCAGCGGCAACCGAATCGTCCAGCGCGGTAGGCCGGGCAGGTAGGACGGATCACACAGGGCGATGTGGATGCGTCCGGAGGAAAAGGCCTCCCTCATGTACGGCCCAGGAGCGCTGACCACTTCCAGCGTCGCTTCGGGGTTAAGGCGGGCAAAATCGGCAAGTGCCTGGGGAAACGGTGCAGCGGCGAGGTCCTCGATCAGTCCCACACCGCAATGACCCGTCACCGTTCGCCTTGTTGCGGTGAGCGCCTGGGCAGACAGGGCCAGGATCCGCTCGGCATAGGGCAGCAATGCCTCGCCAGCCTTGGTCGGGCTCACTCCGGTGGCCGTACGGTGCAGCAGTGGCTGTCCGACGGAGCGTTCGAGCTTCCGCAGCTGCTGGCTGAGGGCCGGCTGGCTGTACCCGAGCGCGGCTGCAGCGCGACTGATACTGCCGAGGCGGGCGCAGCTGACGAACATCCGCAGCAACGACGTCTCTAGATCGCGGTCGAAGGCCATAACCGCACGTTATACGGCCCCCTGTTCATTGGGTAGTTCCATCTGAAGGAGCGAATCATTAGCGTCAGTCCCATGCACTACTTCCACGTCGATGTGTTCAGCTCTCGGCCCTTCAGCGGCAACAGCCTCACTGTCTTCCCCGATGCCGCCCAGCTCAGCAGCGGCCAGATGGCGGCCATCACGCGGGAAATGCGCCACTTCGAATCGATCTTCCTGACAGGTGAGGACGCGGGAGACGGAGCTTGGCGGGCCCGCGTCTTCGACCTCGTCGAGGAACTCGACTTCGCCGGCCACCCTGTCATCGGAGCCGCCTGCGTCCTGCACGCGCTGCACGGCAGTGGCGACCGTGAGACGTGGACGATGAAATTGAAAGCCCGCACGGTGGAGATCACCACACACCGGCGTGGTCCTGGGCGGTACGCGAGCGTGCTGGATCAGGGCGCTCCCTCCTTCCTCGGCCAGCCGGACCGCAAGGACCTGGCGTCTTGGTTTTCGCTGAATGAAGAAGACCTGGATGCGGATCTCCCGCCCGAGGTGGTCTCCACCGGTCTGCGCTACCTGGTGCTGCCGGTACGCAGCGGCGCACTCGAACGGGCCCGGATCGCTTTCGATCTCGACACGCCGCTTTCCAGTCTCGGCGCACAGTTCGCCTATCTCCTCGATGCCGACACCTTGGAGTCACGGCACTGGAACAACGACGGGATCGGCGAGGACGTGGCGACCGGAAGCGGAGCAGGATGTGCCGCCGCCTATCTGCGCCGCCACGGCCGCATCCGCGACGGGGAAAAGGGGGTCCTCAGACAGGGCCGGTTCACTGGCCGTCCCAGCCAGATGACGATCAGCGCGCAGGGCCCGAGTGGGGACGTCCGCTCGGTACAGGTCGGCGGCGAAGTCTCGTTCGTCGCGAACGGACGTTTGGAGGAGCTGCCAGCATGAGCGGGTTGCTGGAATACTTCCGGTCCGACAGCCGTCGTCTGGTCGCTGTCGGGTGAACCCATCCGGGGGAGCGGGCCAGATTCGACGCTATCCTTTTGCGGAGTCGGTCACGACTTCTCTCTGACGGCTCGGCCGGTAGAGCGTCGGCGATGTCACGTAAAGGATGCCGCGTCCGGCAGAGCAGTTTCTCGACCTGAGGATTCAAACTGGCGGCCCATTCAGACCGCCCAGCGCCGTCTGGCAGGTTCGGCCGCTTTGGTATATCGCTGCACTGCATCTCCTGATGTCGCCCGCGGCCACGACGTCACCACGCCTGCGAAGGTTTGGAAGACGACTGTCGCTTCGCAAAAGCGCTCCGCCTCCACCAGCGCGTAGGCAAGCGTTCAGGTCGACGAGGTGGACGCGTGCTGCAAGAACCCGGGGCTGAGACAGAGCCGGGTTGCCCGCCCCAGCGCTACGGTTTCCCTCGGCGTCTCGGCCGACACCCTCGGCAGCCAAGCGCTCAAGCCGGCCTGCCACCATAGGAGGCGGTCGCGCCGAGAGTTCCCCCAGCCAGTGGCACTGGCACAGCAAACGTAAGCCGCATCTCGTCAGAGGAAGACCCATGCTCAGATTCCTAGCCGCCGAAGCCGATTCGACGTCCATAAGAGCAGGACAACACGGGCCGGACTCGGATGCCGAATTCCGCGCCGGTTGGTCAGTTGCACAGACTGGATCAATACACTCATGAACGCTGAACTTCCTACCGGATATGAGATATCCGCAGACCCCACCCGCCTCGATCCTGCGCTGATCCACCAGTGGCTGTCACAGGACTCCTACTGGGCCGTTGGTCGATCCAGGGAAAAACAGGACATGGCGATCGCCTGTTCCCTCAACTTCGGCGTCTACGACAGCGTCTCAGGCGCCCAGGTCGGTTATGCCCGTGTTGTCACTGACTCGGCCACCTTCGCCTGGTTGTGTGACGTCTACATCGCACGCGACGCACGTGGCAAGGGCCTGGGAACCGCTCTGGCCACTGCGATCCGGGACCATCTTTCTCCTTACGGCCTGCGTCGAATCCTGCTGGCCACGGCGGACGCGCACGCGGTCTACGCCAAGGTGGGCTTCGCATCACTGGAGAAACCGGAGAAATGGATGACTCTAGGGGAGCAGTGAGCCCCCAAGCACCTCGATACGGGGAACGCGAGACCGGACCAAGGCAGGCGGTGCGAGCTGCCGCAATGCGGTGCGCGGGGAAGCCAAGCGCCTCGCCGTAGTTGCGGTTCGACGGATTCGGAACACCGCTCCGCCGACTCGTCCCAACACGCTGCGACGCTCTTCGGCGTGTGGTCCTATGAGACCGGACGGGATCAGGGAGAGGCATGCCGGAAGACCAGTCGGGCCTGTATCAGGCAGGCGAAACGTTGCTGTTGGTCAAGGTGCCCGAAGCCGAGCCGCTCGTGGGCGGATGGCGCCGGCGGTTCGACTCCTCGGCCGGAGCCAGGCTTCCGGCGCACGTGACGGTGCTCTATCCATTTCTGGACCATGGCCGCATCGATGCCGACGTGCTCGGCGCGCTCGAATTACTCGTTGGTGCCCACGGAGCCTTCGACATCCGGTTCGAATGCTTCGGGCGGTTCCCCGACGTGCTCTTCCTGGTGCCGACACCGGGGGGTCCGCTGCGGGCTCTTACTCAAGCCGTCTGCGAACGATGGCCGGAGGTCCCGCCCTATGGGGGCCGGTTCGTCGAGGTCGTCCCGCACCTGACGGTGGCCCATGGTCAGGAGCGGAGCGTATTCGACGAGGCCGAGGCCGCCCTCACCGGCCGTCTGCCGGTCACCGCCCGCGTTTCGGCGGTTCAGCTTTTGGTTTGCGACGGCGAGTCCTGGCATGAACAGGCGGCCTTTCCCCTGCTCGGTCGAGGTGAATCATGTCGATGAGGTCGTCGCGGCTGGTGAGGTTGCCGTACCGAAGGTCGCAATCCGCCAGAAGGGGTACTTGGAGTTGGATTGTTCCGGACGGGCTGTGGGAATCGCGGAGCCGCTGATCCCACCGTCAAAGGTGCGGCCGCAGGGCGGGCGCCGGCGCGAGCGCATCATGGGCCCGGCGCGCGGCGGGCTACCGCCTCGTACAGACGCCACTCGGCCCCGTGCGGGCCTCCGACACCTGCCTGGCCAGCACCGAGACGCCGGGCAGCAGCACCCTGCGTCTGTCGTTGGATCCATTTCACGACGCGCATACCCCCGAGCCTCCATCCGGGATGGCTTTAGCACTGATGGCGGCAGTCGTCAGCACGGGGCCGACGACCTGACTCGTGCTCATGAGTCCCTGATGCCCCCAGCGTTCCAAGCAAAATTAGGTGTATCTGGTTGATACTGATCCGGCTTGCTGCAGCGCTGCCTATCAAGTCGATCGCCTTGCTGGGTCGGTCATTTCCCCCGTCAGCAGGCGAGGGAGGTCGACCCCCCCTCCCTACGCGTGAGTCTTCAAGCGAGTTGATATGTAAAGAGTTTGACTATTTGATGGAGGTCGGCTCTCTTCTTCCATCCAGGAGGCGACCCCCTTGCATGCCCGTATAGGCCCCGCTGCGGGCACAGCGGTTCTGTGCCACGCGTGGTTCTTCTTCGGTTTCCTCTATGAGGAGATCGTCGATGTCCCGAACATGATGATGGGCGCACATGCTGTGGAAGCCCAGTCTTTGTGGGACCCGTATCATTCGGTCACCAACCCGGTCTTCTACTATGCGATCGTGGCTGTCCCGGTACTGGGCTCGCTGGCCTTTCTCTGGCTGAAGCGGGGCGGGCTGTCGCCCGCGAACCAGACTCGCCTGCGACTCGCCACCTGCGGCCATCTCGCTATGGCCGCGCTCACCTTCGTCGCCGTCACGCAAATCAACGGCACGCTGTATTTCGGGCCTCCGATCAACGACCCGGCGCGCGTCGACACACTTGCCTGGGCCTGGTTCGGGGTCAACGCTCTGCGCATCGGGGCCACAGCCTTCGCCACGGTCAAACTCCTCGACTTGTACCTGAACATCTGCGGTACGTCGACACGTTATCCCGAATGACCTGCCTCTCGACTGCCCACCACCGAGGTATCACAGCAGCCGCGTCAACGGGATACACCAGCCCGCAGGCCAGGGCCGAAGCTGGCTCTCACCGTGGCAGCGTGCATTGACGATCCGGCGCGCTCGGGCATCGGCTGCTTCCCCGCGGGGTGCCCCGTCGCGATCGTCAAGGGGCTGGAGGTGGTCACGGCTGAAGCGCCAGGAACGCCGGGCCGGCCGCGTTCGCGCTGCAGATCAAGCCTCGCCACGATCGGGAGCTTTCCTTTCGCAGGTTGGGGGCCACCACGTAAGGGCTGTCCTTCCCACAGCGGGCGGGTGGGCACGGCGGGCTGCCGCATGGTGCTGGAGGCCGGGCGCGGCCGAGCTGGTTGAAGGGCGACAAGGTGGCGGACCCACTCCTCACGATCGGTGGCGTCACCGGGTGACAACCCGCGTCGCGCCCACCTCCGTGGCACCCGTGGAACTCTTCGAAGCCGTGGATCAACGTGAGTAACGTGACGGTGGCGACGGGCCGCTCACGGAAACCGTCAGCGCCTGATCCTGACTTGAGGCTAACGTTCGATTCTCTCGACGATGAATGATCGGAAACTTGCGCTAGAAAAGGTGCTGGCCGATCGGCACAGTAGCTCCGAGTCGATCAACTTGTCGGCTCGCTGGATGTCGGCGCCAGAGCGTCCCCCGCTGGCGTTGTCACACGACCAGCAGGTCGTACAGGAACCGCAGGGCCGACCTGGGCAGAACGACATCTGATGGTTGTTGACGGTGCCCAAATCGTCCAATTCGGGGATGAGGCTACGGGCGACGCGAAGACGACTCTCTTCTCTCTTCAGAGGTGAACGCATGAGCCAGCATGTGACAGTCCTGTGCTGGAACCTCAAACGCAACGGTGCTGGTGACACCACCAAGCGGCGGCGTGCCCACGAGCTGCTGGCATCCCTCGACCCTCACCTCGTCCTCCGCCAAGAGATGGATGGTGCTGCGGCGGACGGCAACCGGATCATGTACGAGGTTGAGGCTGTCCTTGGCTTGCGCGGCTTTCTCGGCCCCCGAGCCTGCACGGCCGTCTTCGCGAACCCGACGCTGTTCCAGCCGCTGAGGGAGTGTGAGGACGTCGGCCCTGTTTGGGTTCATCCACCCACGGTTGCGGTCTTCCGCTTCACACCAGGCGGCAGCCAGTCCCTGCCCCTTGTTGTGGCTTCTTATCACCTGAACCACGCCTCTGCCACAACCCGCCAGGCCGAGGTGGAGCGGCTGACGAAGTGGGCCGACCGCAAGTGGACGATGCCGGACGGCGAGCGGATGCTGATGCCCGCCCTCATGGGCGGTGACAACAACTCCTACCCGGTGCCCGGTCTGGAAGGGGACCTCCCCCTGCCGGATTTGGAACAGATCGCCGACCGGCCGCACCGGCTCCACCGCTCCCACATCGGCCCCGATGGGCAGCGGCTGTTGGACACCTGCCCTGACGAGGCTCTGCGCACCGCCGGCCTGGAGGACGTGGCCCGCTATTGGGCGAACACCCGCGATGGCGACAAGGCAGCCGCGTCCCGCACGATGAACGCCAGTCCGACGCACGGCCCGGACACGCGGATCGACAGGATCTACGCCACGCCCGCCCTACTCGGAGCGGTGAGGGATGTCGACGTGATCGAGGTCGAACCGGGTATATCAGACCACCACATCGTCCGTCTGACCCTTGACGCCGACCGCCTGACCGACGCCCTCACCTACCGGCCCCGGAGGCAAGCCGCGCCAGCTGCATCCGAAACGATCGACGACTGAAGCGCCCACCTTACGACCAAACCGGGACCGGCGCCTGCCGTGGGCCGGCCGCGCTCGGCACCATGCCCGCAAGATCACGTCCACGGGTATCGCCGACGTAAGCCCCAAAGCCGGCACATGGAGGCCGCGGAGACCGGCGACGCGCTGGCTCTGTTCGTGCTGCTGATGCAGGTGAGGCTGATCAGCGCCGCGCGCCGCGCGCCGGACCGGGACCGGGTGGCGGCCCGGGGCCGAGTGGCGAAGGCGTCACGGATGCTCGATGGGGTGTTCCGGCTGTGGAGCGAGCAGCAGGACCTGGTTGCCGAGAGCGGCGCGGATCTGGATGCGGGCGCGATGTGGCGGGCGCTGGAGACGGAGATCGGCCAAGGGGACCATCAGAACAGCCATTAACGCTAAGCACTTGATCTTGCGAGAGCAGGACCCCGGCTGGAAGGCGTTCGCCGGGGTCGCCGGTCGCCAGGTCATCCAAGGGGAGTGGCTCCGGCGTTTGGGTGGGGCTGGGCCTGGAGCCGGTCGCGGAGGTCGATCTCTTCGGGGGTAAGCGGCTCCCCGGGGCGGCGGATGCGGACGGGCTTGGGCCGAAGCGGCAGGCCATGGTCTGCGACGGCATGTTCAGCTTCTGCGAGTGCTCGGTAGAGGGATGCGACGGATGGGGACTTGCCTGCGTTCTTCCCACTTGATGGTGAGCTTCTTCGCGATGTCCGGGACGGGGACGCCCTTGTCCTTACAGTGCGACGGCGAAGGTGTACGGCCCGCCGGAGAAACGCGAGGTCGCCTGGTACCTGGTGGATCGGGCAACCGCGCACAGGATCGGCGGACGGCACCCGCTCAGTTCCCGTTCCGCACCAGCAGCCCGTCCACCAGGTGCTCCAGTGCCTCCGTCATCTCCGTGCGGGTGGCCCCGGGATCGTCCGCGTGCGCGACCATCAGCGCCGCCTCGTCCAGCGCGCCGAGAAGGATGTGGGCCAGCGGCGGTACGGGCCGGGGGGCCAGCGCCCCGGCCGCCATCGCCGCCTCCAGGGCCGCCGTGATCACTCCGAGGCCGTGCTCCTGGCCGATCTCCCGCCACCGCCGCCAGCCCAGCACCCCTGGGGCGTCCAGCAGCAGAACGCGTTCCACGTCCGGCTCGGCGAAGGCGTCGAGAAACGCGCGCGCCCCCGCCTTAAGCGCCTGCACCGGATCCGTGGCGGTCGTCATGACCTGCCCGGCGATCCGCTCGGTCAGCTCCGCCTCGACCGTCTGCACCGTGGCGTCGAACAGATCGTTCTTGTCCCGGAATTGGTGGTAGAGCGCCCCCCGGGTCACCCCGGCGGCCCGGACGATCTCCTCGGTCCCCACCCCCGCGTAGCCGCGCTCGCCGAACAGCGACCGGGCGGCGGCGATGAGAGCCGCCCGGGTCGCCCGGGAACGCTGGGTGTGCTTGGTGCCGGTCGATTCCATCCTGCCCCCTTGAGTTCCGTACAGCCTGTATGCCACTCTACATGCATACAGTCTGTACGTAATTTGCCCCGAAGGGTGCCCGCCATGCCACAGCTCACGCTTGACCAGGGAACCGTCCACTACCGGGACACCGGAGAAGGCGAGCCTGTGCTGCTTCTGCACGGGTACCTCATGGACAGCAGGCTCTGGGAACCGGTCGTCGCCCGGCTCGCCCCAGACTTCCGGTGCATCACCCCCGACCTGCCCCTCGGTGCCCACCGCACCCCGATGAACCCCGGCACGGACCTCAGCCTCCCGGGGATCGCCCGGCTGGTCGCGGATTTGATCGTCGCGCTCGATCTGCCCCGGGTGACCCTGGTCGGCAACGATCTCGGCACCGCCGTCGCCCAGCTCGTCGCCGCCCGTCATCCCGAGCGGATCGGGCGTCTCGTCCTCACCAACGGCGAGTGCTTCGACAACTGCCCGTCACCCTGGTTCAGATCACTTGTCCCCGCCTCCAGGGTGCCCGGTCTGCTCACCCTGGTTTTCCAGGCCCTGCGGCTGCGTGCCGTTCGTCGCATGCCCTTCGGGTTCGGCCTGCTGACCAGGGGCGCACTGCCCCACGATCTGATCGACGACTGGCTGGGGGCCTTCTTCGCCGACCCCGGCGTCCGGCGCGACTGCGTCAAGGTCACCCGTGGGATCGTCCCCACGGCCCTGCTCGAACCGGTAAGGCGGCTCGCCTCCTTCGACCGGCCCACCCTGCTGGCCTTCGCCCGCGAGGACCGGCTCTTCCCCTACGCGCACGGCGAGCGACTGGCCGCGATCGTGCCCGGCGCCCAGCTGGAGACCATTCCCGACAGCCGCACCTGGGTGATGCGCGACCAACCCGATCTGACAGCCCTGCTCATCAGCGAGTTCATCCGCAACACCCCCACCGGCGCCACACCGGCGGACGCCACTCCCGCCTGATCCTGGTCCAGGACCCACTGCCCGTGACGCGCCCTAGTGACCGGGTTTTGAGGTGTGGGCTCGCCCCATGAGTCGTGTTCTGTTTCAGATCATGTGGGTCCGGTGTCCTCATGGCATGGGCGATAACAGGCTGCCACCACTGGTGCTGTCGGAAGCTGAGCAGCTGACACTGCAGAGCTGGGCCAGACGGCGCCCCTCTCGGCGAGACGGACTGCGCGACGGCCCGTGAACACCCGCCTACGTCTGGCGATCACAGAACGGCGACATGCCCGTCCCGACGCCCCCGCCACCCCGGCTGGCGGGCGAGACTGCTTCCCGCCCGCCCGTCTAGGCGTCCGGCCGCGCCCACTCCGATCGAGGGAAACAATGTCCAGAACGCCCATCGCACTCGCCTCGCTGACGTCGCTGGCGGCGGCTGCCGCACTGCTGGCGACCGGCTGTGCGGGAAGGGCCGACGGCGTGGAAGCCAGCGGCTGCCGGGACGACGGAGGCTGGTCAGCGCAGCAACAGGCGCAGTGGCTGCGCTCCGCCGTGTCATTCGATGAGGACGCGTCCGGCGAGGAGGCAGTCGTCGAGGTCCGCCCGCGGGGCACGGCCGACGGCCGGCCGCTGTGCGCACCAGTCACCGTACAGGTCCAGTTCTGGCGGCTCACCGCCACGGCGTCGGGCAACGAACTGAGTCCGGCTCTTCGCGTGCAACTGGGCACGGATGGAAGCGAGAAGCGGCTCTTCGGGCTCCCGCCGGGCCTATCCGCTGCGGAACGCGACGCATGCACCGGCGTCCTCATGGCCGTCTACGCCGGCACCCCCCTGACCGCCGATGAACTGCCCGAAGGAATCGACCGCCTAGGCGGCGACGGGGTACCGGAGGTGACGTTCCGGACCGACCGGCTCGCTGCTCACCGGCTGATTTCGCCGCCGGACCGGGAGCGGTGTGAGGCGGACACCGGGGCGGCGGAAAGTGCCACGACCGCCCCCTCCGCCACCTCAAACCGATGGGGCCTCGACCATCGATGAGCGGCCCCGGCGAGGCCCGCGGAGTCACAGCAGGGCAGAAGCCGTCTCCCAGCCCTCACGACACACGATCACGCGCCGGAGCGGGCCCTGTCTGCGGCCGGCAACGCCTGCCGTAGAGCGGAGTACCTGCTGTCGTGGGCCCGCGTGCCCTCGACGTCCGTCCAGGTCACGGGAGTGACAGCGCGTACTCGGGCGGGTCCGGCGCACAATGAGTACTAACACTGGTGCCGTCGAGAAGGATGAACCCGTGGACGAGCGCAGGGCCGCATCGGTGAACCGGGGCCCCGCCGCAGCGGCGGCGGACGCCGGAGGGCTGGTCACCGCGTGGAGCGACGCGGCCCGCCGCCTGCTCGGCTTCGAGCCCGGGGACGTGATTGGCTGCTCCGTGGCGGATCTGCTGGCCGAACCACTGCCGGTCGATGCCCTGCGCAGCCTGGCCGAGCCGGACGAGTGGAGCGGTACGGTCGTGGTGCAGCACCGGGACGGCCACCCCGTCGAGGTGCGGCTGGACGCGCACCCGCTGCTCGACGGGGCCGGTGCCGTCCACTGGTTTCTCACGGCCACCGTGCCAGAGCCGGCGGCGCAGCTGCAGAAGTGGGCGCTGGAGCAGTTCCCCGTCCCGGTGGCCCTCTTCGACCAGGACGGGCTCGCGGTGTCCACCAACTCCGCGATGGAGGGGGTGATGGGTAGGCCCTCCAGGGATCTGCTCGGCCGTCGGGTGGGCGAATCGGTCGACGGCCTGCGGCGCCTCCCCGGCTTCGAGGGCCTTGGTGACGCGGTGCAGCGGGTCCTGCGCACGGGCGAGACCATGCCGTACGAGGCCTGGCTACACGCCCCCGGCGAGCCCCGCGAACACGCCTGGCTGGTGTCCCTCAGCCCGCTGAAGGACAATGCGGGCCGGATACGAGGCTTGTGTCTGGCGGCCATGGACAGTACAGAGCAGTTCCTCGCCCGGCGCAGACTGAGCGTCCTCAACGAGTCCAGCGTCAGGATCGGCTCCACCCTCGACGTGGCCCGCACCGCCGAGGAACTGGCCGAGGTGTACACGGCGCACTTTGCTGACTTCGCTCTCGTGGACCTGCTGGAGTCCGCGCTGGCCGGGGACGAGACGGGCGCTATGCCCGATGCCGCGCCCGTCTTCCGTCGCACCGCCTGCCGGTCCGTGCTAGAGGGCTGTCCCGAGGTGACGATCCCCGTCGGTGCCACGCACGGCTACCGCAAGGACTCGCCGCAGGGACGCGTGCTGACGGACGGCCGCGGTCTGTTCCACGCCGTCGACGAAGCCGGGCGGCGATGGTGGGCCGCGGACTCCCCTGACAGTGTCCGAAGCATCGACACCCACGGCATCCATACCCTGTTGGTGGTGCCGCTGCGGGCCCGCGGCATCACGCTCGGCCTGGCGATCCTCGGCCGCCACCGGACACCGGAACCCTTCGACGACGACGATCTGCTGCTCGCCAAGGAACTCGCAGCACGCGCGGCAGTGTGTGTCGACAACGCCCGCCGCTACACACGGGAACGCGACACGGCACTCGCCCTCCAGCGCAGTCTGCTCCCGCAGCACGCACCCAGACAGGCGGCCGTAGAGGTCGCCTCCCGTTACCGGCCAGCGAGCTCCCGCGCCGGCATCGGCGGCGACTGGTTCGATGTCATCCCCCTATCCGGAGCCCGGGTGGCCCTCGTCGTGGGCGATGTCGTCGGCCACGGGGTGCAGGCGTCCGCCACCATGGGTCGGCTCCGCACCGCCGTACGCACCCTCGCCGACGTCGACCTCGCCCCCGACGAACTGCTCACCCAGCTCGACGACATCGTCCTGCGCCTGGACTCCGAGCGGACACAGGATGCCGCCGAGGAACCACCGAGCCCGGGCGAGGTCGGAGCCACCTGCCTCTACGCCGTCTACGACCCCATCTCACGCCGCTGTACCATGGCCCGCGCCGGTCACCCTGTCCCGGCCATGGTCACCCCTGACGGCAAGGTCTCCTTCCTCGACCTGCCGATAGGACCCCCCTTGGGGCTGGGCGGTCTGCCGTTCGAAACCGCGGAGTTCGACATCTCCGAGGGCAGCATCCTCGCCCTCTACACTGATGGCCTCGTCCACGCCCCCGACCGCGACCTCGACGACGGACTCGCGATGCTCCGCCGGGCCCTCGGCGGCCCCGGCCGTGCACTGGAGGAGATCTGTGACGGAGTCCTACGAAGTCTGGTGCCCGACCGGCCCGCCGACGACGTCGCCCTCCTCGTGGTCCGTATCCGTGCGCTCGAAGCCAGCCGGGTCGCCGCCTGGGACGTACCCGCGGACCCTTCCTCCGTCGCCCGCGCCCGTGCACTGGCCTGCGAGCAACTGGCCACCTGGCACCTGCAGGACCTCGGCTTCGTTACCGAACTCGTCGTCAGCGAACTCGTCACCAACGCCATCCGTTACGGCGGATCCCCCATCCAACTGCGCCTGATCCTTGACACAGCGCTCATCTGCGAGGTCTCGGACTCCAGCAGCACGGCCCCCCACATGCGCCGGGCCCGCGTGTTCGACGAGGGAGGCCGCGGTCTACTGCTCGTCGCCCAGCTCACCCAGCGCTGGGGCAGCCGCCACACCCGCACGGGCAAGACGATCTGGGCCGAGCAGGCCCTGCCCACCGGACGCGCGGAGAACGGGGCCTCAGGCACCGTAAGCGACACAGGATCCAGCCGAGGCGCCGTAGGCGGTGGTGGGGGAAAGCCACTCGCACGGCGATGAGTTCCGTCGTGCGCCGGGTCCATGTGGACGGAGATGCGTTTCCAACCCCTGGAACATCCAGAAGATGTGATGGGCAAAGTGGTCATGCACAACGTCGTCTCCTACCTGAGAGTCCGGTAGGTGCGGGCCGCGAACGAGCGGCGCTAGGCCGCCGGGGGCGTGGCTTCCTGGACGGTCGCTGCCTGCGGCTCGTTGTTCAGACGAGCGCCGGTGTGGGAGCAGGCAGGTATGGGGTGATGTTGCGCCAGGCGCGCTCGGTGTATTCCTCCTTCTCGCCGACCGGGGCGACGTAGTGCAGCGCGCTTTCGGCGGCGTCGTTGCCCTGGAGGCGGGCGATGATCCAGGCGGCGAGGTACTGCGAGGCCAGGCAGCCACCGGCGGTGGCGATGTTGTCCTTGGCGTAGAAGGGCTGGTTGAGTACCTCGACGCCGGCGGCGACGACCCAGGGCTTGGTGGTCAGGTCGGTGCAGGCGGGGATGTCGTTGAGCATGCCGAGCTTGGCCAGCACGAGTGCGCCGGAGCACTGTGCCGCGATGAGCTGGCGCGAGGGGTTCAGGCGGCGCAGGATGTTCATGGTTGCCGGGTCTTCGACGACCTCGCGGGTGGCGATGCCGCTCCCGACGATGACGGCGTCGGCGGTGCACGCCTCCTCAAGGGTGGACATCTGCTCGATGACCACCCCGTTCATCGACGTCACCTTGGCTGCGGGGGTGGCGATGGTGACGCGCCAGTCGTCGCTCTTGATGCGGTTGAGCACTCCGAGCGCGATCAGGGAGTCAAGCTCGTTGTAGCCCTCGAAGGTGAGGATGGCGATGTGCACGGCGGTTGCCCTTCCGTATCGGTGGCGGGGGCTTGACGGTAAAGACCCGCGAACATGACGGTCAAAGAATTGTCATGGATACAATTCGATGCATGGCAGCCTCGCGGTACAAAACGCTGGTCGACGCGCTCGCATCCGACATCCGGACGGGGCGGCTCGCCGCAGGCGTGCGGCTGCCGACACACCGCGGGCTCGCCGCCCGTGAGGGCATCGCCGTGGTGACCGCGACTCGGGTGTACGCCCAGCTGGAAGCGATGGGTCTGGTGAGCCGGGAACAGGGCCGCGGCACGTTCGTGCGTGACATCGCAGTTCCCGCCGGTCATGGCATCGATCAGCAGGTCGTTGCCACGGACGCGGTCGACCTCACCTTCAACTTTCCCTCGCTGCCCGGCCAAGCCGATCTCCTACGGCAGGCTCTGCGGGAGGTGGCCACCTCCGGTGATCTCGACTCGCTCCTGCGCTACCAACCCCATCGAGGGCGTCTCCAGGACAGAGCCTCGATCGCACGGCACCTGAGGCGCCGAGGAATCACCACCGACGCCGATCGGATCCTCATCGTCAACGGTGCGCAGCAGGGCCTGGCCATCACTGTCATGGCCGCGCTCAAAGCCGGCGACGTTGTCGCGGTCGACGCGCTCACCTACCCGGGTTTCAAGGTGCTCGCGCACGCTCTTCAACTCGGCCTGGAGCCCATACCCACCACCACCGATGGGCCGAATCTCGATGCTCTTGAGAAGCTGTGCGCTACCCGCCCTGTGCGCGCGATCTACACCATGCCGACCTTGCACAACCCTCTGGGCTGGGTCATGCCCGCAAGGGACCGAACCCGCCTGATCAAGATCGCCCGCCAGTACGGTTCGCTCATCATCGAAGACGCTGCGTACGCCTACCTGGCCGAGGACCCTCCACCGCCTCTGGCCGCGACTGCGCCGGACATCACCGTCTACGTCTCGGGGCTGTCCAAGAGCGTCGCCACCGGCCTCCGGGTCGGCTTCGTCGTCGCCCCGCCCTCTGCGGTGCCGTCACTCGAACGCGCGATTCGGGTGACCACCTGGAACACCCCCGCCCTCACCACCGCGATCGCCTGCCGCTGGCTCGACGATGGCACGGTGGACCGCCTGGAAGCGCAGAAACGAGAGGACGCCAAGGCCCGCCAGTCACTCGCCAGACAAGAGCTGGCAGGCCTACCACTCATCGGCCACCCCTCGTCCTACTTCACCTGGCTGACACTGCCCGACGGCGCACGTGCCGATCGCCTGACCGCCACCCTCGCGCGCCGGCACATCTCGGTGACCACAGCGGAGCCGTTCACCACCTCGACGCATACGCCGCAGGCGATCCGCCTCGCTCTGGCCTCGACCGATCTGGACCGTCTCCAGTCGACACTGCATACCGTGCGACAAGCCGCCGTCGAGGACGCCTACACCTAAACTCCCCTCGACCAACCGATTCCCGCCCGTACCGACATCTGCGTACGAAAGTCCGTCGGCGCTGAAGGCCTGGGGCCCGGTCGGCCTGCGACCCGAGACTGATGAGGGAATCACCGTAGCCGTCTTCCCCCGGACCCGACGGCCTCAAGACCTCTCAACAGCCGCAAAGGAACGACGTTGCCTGCGCCAGCGTGCGCCACAGCTCGTGGAGGATCGGCCGGCCTTGAAACTTCGGGACCAGGGCGCCAATTTCGGCTGTCTCACAAGCATGGATGTGGCACAGGTACCCGATGGTCGCGCGGTGGTCACGTCCCCGCAGTTCGACCTGTGTCAAAAGCTGGTGCCACAACTCTGTGTCAGAGGTAGGGGTCCAAGTAGGAATGGAACAGGAAACCGGTGTTGCTGTCAGAAGTTTTGACAGGTTGTCTCGCCCTCCGCGCCCTGTCACAGCGGCACCTGGGAAGTCGAGGCCGTGTTCCCGCGTCACGTTCACCAAGGCGCGGTGCGTCGGGCTGCCGGGTCGCGTTCGGCGACGTGCCGGGCGACCGCGTCGACGCCGGGGCGGGCGTAGCGTTCCAGGGAGCGGACGGAGGCGTGGCGGGAGCGGGCCAGCAGCATCGGAGTGGAGGTGCCGCCCTCGGCGTCATGGGTGAGCGCGCTGTGGCGGAGACAGTGCAGGGTCCAGCCGTCCAGGTCTTCGATGTCCTCGGGTGAGGCAAGGGGGTTGGCCAGCAGTCGGGTGTTCTCCTCGAAGATCTCCTCAGCCCGGCGGTAGGAGAGCCGGGCGCGACCGGTTTCGGGGCACACGTCCAGCGTCGGGGTTCCGGAGGGCGGCTTGCGGCCTGTGAGGAACAGCGGGCCGCGGCTGCGGCCGGCGATGAGGCGCGGCAGCAGTTGGGCGGTGCCCGACTGCCAGTGGATCCACTCCGTCGCCCCGCCCTGGCCAGGATGCGGCCGCGTTTGTCGCCCGGGTGCAGGTCCTCGACGTTCAGGCACAGCGCCTCATCGGCCCGGGCGGCGGACTCGTAGAGCATCTTCCAGAACGTCTTCTCCCGCAGCGCGACGTCCAGGCGCCACAGGGCGCCGATCTGGTTCTCCGCGAGGGCCTTGGTGCGGTCCGGCGGGGCCGGGCGCCGCTCGATGCCGATAGTCGGGTCACAGGTGGTCCAGCCCTGGCGCTGCCACCATCCGATCGCTTTGCGCGCGATGGACAGCTCGCGGTTGACGGTGTGGGCGTCCATCTCGTCCGCCCGGGCCGCCGCCAGCTCGGCCAGCACTTCCGGCAGCACCGGATCGTCGATCATGGCGACGGGGACGGCGGGCGGCTTCGCGCCACGGTGGGTTGGCCCGGTCGGCGCGCTCTGCCCGGCGAGCATCCAGCCCCACGTCGTCAGCGAGATCCGGTAGATCCGCGCGGAGGACTTCGCGATCCCTGCGCCGGTGAGGTACCGATCGACCGCCGCGGTGTACGTGGCCGGAGGGGCGGACAGGGGTACGACTCGGGCGCGTGGCAAACGCAACGCGCCCCTGGCCCCGAGTTCGGTCACTGGTTCGATCGTCACGCCCGCCCCGCCCTCCCGGCACTGCCGCAGTAAATGCGTACACCTCACCCCGGCGACCGGAAGCTTCCGGCGCAGGTCACGGAGATCGCCATAGAGGATCTGCCGCAGTAAATCCGGTATTTACTGCGGCAGTAGCCCGGGCGGAGTGAACTCACCATCGTGACGGCTACTGCGGAGTGCCGTTGGACGCCTCGGGTAGTAGAAACCGATTGCCGACGCCCGCAAATGGCGGTGGCTTCATCTGCCCCTTCCTGTCGTGGTTCAGGTTGTGGGGCGGCTGCGTTCGATGGAGTGGGGTCCCGTGCGAGGTGGCCGAATCACACTTGATTCTTGATTCCTGATAGACCAACCACGGCGGCCAGTTGGGATCGGATGGTTCCTGCGTGGGGCTGGAGGGAGCCGTCGAAGGCGGCGGATCCGATGGTGAAGGCGTCGGCTCCGGCTGATGCGAGTGCCTGTATCTGGTCGGTGCTGGTGATGGAGCCAGCGACGACCAGGCGGCCGGTGGTGGTGGCGCGGGCGGCGCGGACCAGGTCGAGGGGGTCGGCATCGGTGGCGCGGTAGGCGAGGAGGTCAACGCCGGCGCAGCCCGCGGCTTCCGCCCGTCGGCAGTCGTAGGCAATCCGGTCCGGGTTGCCGGCGAGGCGGGTGGGGTGCCCGAGGGGTGCTCCGGCGAAGGGCAGGTAGCCGATGGATGTGCCGTGTAGGAGGTTGAGGGTCTCCTCGATCCAGGTACCGCCCATCAGCCAGTCGACGCCGAGTTCGGTGGCTGTCCGTACGGAGGCAAGGGCCTGGTCCCGGTCGGTGCTGACGACTTCGAGGTAGGTGGTGGCGCCCATGTCCTTGATGCGGGTGTGGAGCTGAGCGAGGGTGTCGCGGTCGACGCCGATGTCTTTGAACCCGATGTGGGTGATGCCGAGGTCCTTGATGGTGTCGAGGACATCGAGGCAGTCGGTGACCGTGCGGTCGTCGCGGGTGAGCATGAAGATGAAGTCCACGGTGTCCTTCGGCTTGCTGTTCCGGGGTTGATTCGAGTCGGTGGTCAGGGGCGGTCCGGTGCCCCGGAGGACAGGCGGTCGGCGTGGCGCAGGGCGGTGAGCAGACTGGCGTGGTCAGCCGTGCCGAGACCTGCGATGTCGAAGGCGGTGCCGTGGTCGACGCTGGTGCGGACGAAGGGCAGGCCGATGGTGATGTTGACGCCGTGTTCGATCCCGAGGTACTTGACGGGGATGAGGCCCTGGTCGTGGTACTGGGCGACCACGGCGTCGAAGGCTCCGGCGCGGGCTCGCATGAAGACGGTGTCGGCGGGCCAGGGTCCGCTGGCCTGGATGCCTTCGCTCTGCGCGGCCTGGATGGCGGGGGTGATGATGTCCAGGTCCTCGCGGCCGAACAGGCCGTTCTCTCCTGCGTGGGGGTTGAGGCCGGCGACGGCGATGCGCGGGGCGGGCAGGCCGCTGCGCTGGAGTGTGCGGTGGGTCAGGCGGATGATGTCGAGTTCGCGGGCGGTGGTTATCGCGTCGATTGCGATGCGGAGGGACTGGTGCACGGTGACCAGGACGACCCGCAGCTCGTCGGTGGCCATCATCATCGCGTAGTCCGTGGTGCCGGACAGGTCGGCGAGCATCTCGGTGTGCCCGGGGTAAGGGACGCCGGACAAGCGGAGTGCTTCCTTGTTGATCGGCGCGGTCACCAGGGCCCTTACCTCGCCTGCCAGGGCGAGCTGGATACCGCGGCGGACGTACTGGAAGGACGCCGCGCCCGCGCGGGCGTCGAGTGTGCCCCAGGGCAGGTCGATCGGAAGGCGGTTCTCGGTGAGGACGTCCACCGTGCCGGGTGCGAACGCCGCCTGGTCGACTGATGCGATGGGGCGAAGGATGAGGCGTGTTCCGGCGACCCGGTCGGCGCGGGCGAGGACGTCCACGTCGCCGATGACGACGACGGGCACGGTGCGCCGGGGATCGGCACACGCTTCGAGGGTGATCTCGGGGCCGATTCCGCAGGGGTCGCCCATGGTGATGGCGATCGGGGTCATGCGTGCTCTCCTGGGTCGAGGGGATGTCGGATGAGGTGGCACAGGCGCAGGAGCATGGCGTCGTCGCCGAAGCCGCCCGCCTTGATCAGCACGGGGAGGGGGAGCTGCCCGAGCAGAGTTCCGCGGGCGACGCCGGGTTCGGGTTCGTCGAGCAGGCCGATGCCGGTGGCACCAAGGGCCTGGAGCACGGTCGCAGCCGTTTCCCCCCCGGTGACGACGAGCGCGTCGACCGTGTGCTCTTCGGTCAGCGCCTGGACGACCGCTGCCAGAGAGCGGGCGAGTGCTCGCGCCGTTTGTGGCGCGCGGCGTTCATCGGGTGTTTGCAGGGTGAGGACTGGGGCCGTCAGGCCGCGCAGCGTCTCCACTGCCGCGGCCGGATCGCCGCTGACGGTGACCCCCTGGACATCCGCCCGCGCACGGAGCGCGGCCAGCTGCCGCCGGGTCGCCGGGTTGGCGCTGCCGACGACGATCAGCGGGCGTCGGGCCGGCGCGGGCACCGACGCAGCGCCGCCGGCGCGTGCGCACCTTCGGGCCAGGGCGGCCGCCAGCCCCGGGGAGCCGACCCACAGCACGTCGTCGAGGCGCGGCACCGCTGCCACCAGGCGGTCGAGGTCGCCGTCTTTGGCGGCGGAGTAGACGATCAGGTCACCGTTGCCGATCAGCTCGGGCAGCTCGGCCGCGAGTCCCGGCCCTGCTAGCACAGCCTCCGGGAACAGCGTCGGGAGGTCCGAGCACCGCACGGGGTGTACCGGGTCGCGGGCGAAGTCGCTCTCGTGGACCGGTACACCCCGCACGTACTGGACTCCCTCCACCGTCACCCGGCCCTCCGCGGGGAAGGCCGGAGCAATGACGACGGCCCGCCTACGCGATCCCGCCCACGCAGCCCGGACCTCTGTCGCGACATGACCGCGCAGGGTGGAATCCACCGTTTTCAAGAGCAGCTCGGAGTCGGCGAACAGGCGCGCCGCGCGCCACGTACGCATAGCGGCGGCCTCCTCGTCCAGTACGCGGCTTCCGAGGTCGACCGCGGTCACGCCCGTGGCGTGCCGCGGCACCGCTGCCGGGGTGGAGAGCAGGATTCGGGCGTCGTGGCCGGCCCGGCGGAACGGCGCGGCACCGTCCCCGGCGCTGGTGAGGTCATCCGCCAGAATGGCGATGCCCGACCGCACGTCGTTGCGGAATGTCATGTCCCACCTCTCCATAGGTCAGCGTTTTCTGTGACTGGATCAATAGTCATTCCGGCAAAAGGGCTGGACAAACGATTCATTCTCACGAGACCTGTGAGTAAAATTCATGTATGCGATGGTCGGGTCTGCCCCCTCTGAATGCTCTGCTGCCCTTCGAAGCGACCGTCCGGCATGCGAGCATGACCGTGGCGGCGCAGGAGCTGCATGTGACGCACGGCGCGGTGAGCCGACAGGTCCAGAACCTGGAGCGGTCCCTTGGGATATCACTGTTCGAGCGGCAGACACGCGCCTTGCGACCGACCCCGGAGGCGCGCCAGCTGGCGGCCGTCGTCCGGGACGCACTCGATCAGATCGATGCGGCCGCCCGGCAGATCTCGCACCGCACACCCGCGGGACCGCTCACCCTCTCGTGCGAGCCCACACTCCTGATGCGGTGGCTCATTCCGCGGCTGCCCGATCTGGCCGTGAACGTGCCGGACGTCACCGTCCACCTGTCCGCAGGCGGCGGCCCCGTCTTCTTCGAGCGGGACAACATCGACCTCGCGATCCGCCGAGACGACTTTCCGTTTCCCGAAAAGGTGAGCCGGACCCGCTTGTTCGCAGAGAGGATCGGACCCGTCTGCCGGCCCGATCTCGCGGCCCGCCTGACCGGCGCCGCCGACCTGACGGGGGCAGCCCTTCTGCATACCGGTACGCGGCCGCAGGCGTGGGACGACTGGCGACGCATCACCGGCATGAAAGCAGAGCCCGCCTCCCAGCAGACCCTGGAGCACTTCTACCTGACTCTCCAGGCTGCCGCGGCCGACGTCGGGGTCGCGATCGCCCCGTATGCCGTCGTCCGCGACGACTTGGAGCGAGGACAACTCGTCGCACCCTTCGGTTTCGTCCCCGACGGCACCAGCTACCACCTCCTCAGCCGTCAACCACCCGAGCAAGACGCACGCGTCCGCCAGCTGACGGCGTGGCTGCGGGCCCAGGCGAGCCAGCTCGAAACCGATTCTGACCAGGCGTGACCGTCGGGCTGCTCCGAGACCAGGGCCGACGCGGGTGGCCAACAGCACGCATCGCCGCCTCCGCCTCGTCGTCACTGCTCCACCACCGTGGCCACGGCGTTCACCTCCTCACACGGGGACGACTCACCGCGATTCCTCTCCAGCCGCGCCATCGTCGCCAGCCGTTCCTTGTCCGTGGCCCGCTTCTCCGCGCTGATCAGGCTGCGCAGGCGACTCCACCGCCACGTGCGGGGCCGTGCCAGTGCCCGCTACGGCGACCCCTATCAGATGTGGTCCGTGATCCGGACCGGAATGGAAGATCAGCGAGCAGACGGCTGGACGGGCTGGGAACGTCGCGCGCGAGTCAACGGTAACGATCAAGGAGCGCGCGGTGCCCACCAACTTTCTCAGCGAGGACCAGCGACGGCGCTTCGGCCGGTTCGCGGAGGACCCGGACGAGGGACAGCTCGCCGGTTCCTTCCTACTCGACCAGACCGCGCGGCGCCGGGCGATGGCCGCCAAGGGCGCGCGGAACCGGATCGGCTGGGCGGTCCAGCTCGGGACCGTCCGGTACCTGGGAACGTTCCTGGACAACCCCGAACAGGTGCCCGGCGTCGTGGTCGACTACGTCGCCGAGCAGCTGGGCCTGGACCCGGCGGAGTTCGCAGGCTACGGCGGAAGAGAGCACCGCTGGGACCACCAGGAGCAGATCCGCAAGGGATACGGATACACGAAGTTCGAGTTCGACCAGTGGTTCTCGCTGGCCCGCTGGATGTACCAGCGGCGTGGATCGGCTCCGAGCGCCCGACTCTGCTGTTCGACCTGGCCACCAAGCGGCTGGTCGTCAAGAAGTGGTGCTGCCCGGGGTGACCGTGCTGGAACGGCTGGTCTCCGGCTCACGCGAGCGCGCCGAGAAACGCCTGTGGGCAACGCTCGCAGCCGCCCCGACCGAGGAACAGGCCGCCTGCTTGCAGCGCCTGGTCGTCGTCCCCGCGAGCAAGCGCCTGTCCGAGCTGGACCGACTGCGGCGCTCACCCCGGGACATCACCGCGCGCGGGGTGAGCAAGGCCCTGGAGCGGTACGAGGCGCTGAACACCTTGGGCGGCACCGCCTGGGACCTGTCCGCGATACCCCCGGGGACGGCTCCAGGCGCTGGTGCGTTTTGCGCGGGCGGCCCGCGCTCAGGCTGTCTCCGACCTCGGCGGGGACCGGCGCCTGGCCACCCTGGTGGCGTTCGCCGCGGTGATGCCGCAGATCGCCGCAGACGAGGCGATCGAGGTGCTCGATCTGGTGATGGGCGACCTGATCCGTTCCTCCAGCACCAAGATGACCAAGCAGCGGCTGCGCACCCTCAAAGACCTGGACGCCGCCGCGATCCTGCTGCGTCAGGTGTGGATCGCGGTGTGCGGCACGGCCGCCGATGGTGCTGTCGGAGGTTTTCACAGGCCGTGATCAGGGTCATCAGGGTGTGCGGGCGAGCGATGACCCGACGATCGGTTTCCTGAAGGCGGCCGTGGCGCGGTTCTGCGCTGGCCTGGATGATCTGGCTGTGCCGTTCCTACTTGGATCCTGGTGTCGACCGCGCCCCTCAGCCGGGTCGGGCCGAGGGCACCGAGGAGCCGACAGCCGTCGGAGTACCAGAAGGGGAGGCGGGAACGGTCGCGGACGCGGATGCCGAAGCGGACGGCGACGGGGACGCGGGCGCCAGGGAAGACGCCGCCGCAGGGGTCCCGCGGTCACAGTCGCCGCGGGCGGACCGTCAGGCGCGCAGGGTTGCCTCCAGGACGGTGACCGCGTGCCCGGTGAGCAGGACACGGTCCGCCCGCAGCTCCGTACTGACCAGGCCGGTGCGGGCGGACGCCTGGAATCCGGTGAGGACGCCGGACCTGCCCAGCCGTGCCGACCAGTAGGGGGCGAGCGCCGTGTGGGCGCTGCCGGTCACCGGGTCCTCGGGGATGCCGTTGGCGGGCACGAAGAAGCGGGAGACGAAGTCGTAGCCGGACCCCGGCGCGGCCGCAGCGGCGGTGACGATGACCCCCCACAGTTCCTCGCGCCTGGTCAGGGCCGCGATCGCCCCGAGGTCGGGGCGCAGCCCCCGTACGGCCGCCTCGTCGGGCAGCACGGTCAGGAGATGGCCTAGGGCGCCGGTACGGAAGGTCGCCTCGGGCCGCAGCCCCAGCGCCTTGGCGAGGCCGCCGGGGACGGGGACCTCGATGGCCGGCGCGGCCGGGAAGTCCAGGGTGATCTCCCCCTCCTCCCCGGCATGCGCGATGAGCAGGCCGTGGAAGCGGCTGCGGAACCGCACCGACCCGCTGGCCGGCAGCAGCCCGTCCCGTTCCAGCGAGTGCGCCGTGGCCAAAGTGGCATGGCCGCACAGGCCGACCTCGACGGTTGGGGTGAACCAGCGGATCTCCCAATCGGCCTCGCCCCCGGCCGGCAGCGGCAGGGCGAAGGCCGTCTCCGCGTGGTTCAGTTCCGCGGCGATCTGCTGCAGCCGCGTGTCGTCCGGCCACTCCCCGGCCGGGAGCAGACAGACACCGGCGGGGTTTCCGGCGAAGGGTTGGGTGGTGAAGGCGTCTACGATCTGGATTCGCATGCCACGAAACTTAGCGAGGCCAACCGTCACCAAAGGAAAGCCAATTCCGCGAAGGTGGCCTGCCTGTCCTGCCCGTCCGGCGGGGCTCTCGTCAGTCGAGGGGCTTGCCGAAGTTGAAGGCGGTCACGGCCATCCGCTCGCGGAAGTAGAAGCGGTGCCTCGACGAGGGCGGCCGCGGTCTGCTGCTCGTCGCCCAGCTCACCCAGCGCTGGGGCAGCCGCCACACGCACGGGCGGGACGATCTGGGCCGAGCAGACCCTGCCCGCCCGGACCACGGAAGACGAGCCGAAGTGTCCTGGAACCGAGGAGCCGTCCGGCCCGGGCGCCGTGGGCGGTGCGGAGAAGGAGCCATTCGCGCGACGATGAGTTCCCGCCGTGGGCCCGTCCACCGGTCCGTCGCGAGGGCGGTGAGCTACCCCCGAGGGCTTTGTGCCCCGGGTGGGCAGCCCCCTCGGAAAGGGGCGCGGACGGCAAGGACGGCGGGGGCACCACTGTCGGCGGTGCGGAACGCACCGGGCAGAACGGGATGCCGGGTTGCGAGCGCAGGGCGTCGCGCAATCCGGATTCACAGGCTCCAGGACGCCGCGCGCGACCGCACTTGTCGGTACGTTCTGACATGCGCGCAACATCCTCCCCCGCAGGAGGCCCTTTCCTCGCCTGTCGGCGATCGCGGCGGCGGTCCTGGGCGGGCTCACCGCTGCCGTCACCCCGGCCACGTTCGACGCTGCGTGACACCCAGCTCGGTGCTCGTCCAGCGGTACACCCTGAACTCATTGTGCGCCGGACCCGCCCGAGTACGCGCTGTCACTCCCGTGAGCAGGACGGACTTCGGGGGCGCGCAGGCCCGACTGCGGTGGGCACCTTCGACAGGCGGGGCACCTTGCTGAAGCGGCGGGTGTGGTAGGCGGAGGCGACTGCACAGCCGCGCGAGCGGCACGGCGAGCCGGGCTGTGCCTCACACTTCGCAGGCGTGCTGTTCGACATCGTCGGCGTCCGACCGGTTGGTCGGGGAAGGCTGCTGAGGGCCCGTCATGGGTCCGGATTTTCGCAGAATGCAAGTCTCAGAAGGAGGTCCGTCCCTCTTTTGCGTGAGAACGGGTTCTGAGTGGGCATTAAAAGAGAGTTTGTGTCAGTAAGTCGGACTCGTGTGGGTCAGATTTGAGGTGCTTGCGCCGTATGCACCCCCTCGCATCCGTAGACCTCTCGACACGGCCGCCCGTTTGCTCCGTTCCTCGTGCATGAAGTCCGTCTGGTTCGAAGATGAGGTGGAAACGCCGGGCAGCAGCGGAACGGAACCTTCCGGCACAGCCGTGCTCACGCTACGGCGTGAGCCAGCTCAAGCCCTACCCCAGCGACCTGTCCGACGCCCGATGGGCCCTCATCGAGCCGACACTGGCAGCCTGGCGCAAAGCCCGGCTCGACCGCAGGCCCACCGGCCAGCCACCCAAGGTCGACTTACGTGACGTGTTCAACGCAATTCTCTACGTCAACCGCACAGGAATCCCCTGGAAATACCTTCCGCACGATTTCCCGGGCCACGGCACGGTCTACTTCTACTACGCGGCCTGGCGCGACGAGGGAATCTTCGTTCAGCTCAACTACGACCTCACCGGCCTGGCTCGCGTCAAGGAGGGCCGCACACCCGAGCCGACCGCCTCAGTGATCGACACCCAGAGCGTCAAGACCTCCACCAACGCGCCCCTGACCAGCCAGGGAACAGATGCCGCCAAGAAGATCGTCGGACGGAAGCGAGGCATCCTCACCGACACGATCGGCCTCATCCTCGCCGTGACCGTCGCCGGCGCCGGCCTCTCCGAGAACGCCATGGGAATGCGCCTTCTCGACCAGGCCAAGGAAACCTACCCGACCATCTCCAAGAGCTGGGTCGACACCGGCTTCAAGAACGCCGTCGTCGAGCACGGCGCCCAGCTCGGAATCGACGTCGAAGTAGTCAACAGAAAACCCGGAGTTCGCGGATTTCACGTCGTGAAACGGCGCTGGGTAGTGGAGCGGAGTATCGGCTGGATCATGATGCACCGGCGGCTCGCCCGCGACTACGAGACCCTCACCACCAGCTCCGAAGCCATGATCCACATCGCCTCCATCGACAACCTCAGCAAGCGCATAACGGACGAGACCACACCAACCTGGCGAGGAACCTACTAGGAGATAAAGGGCAATCCGCCTAGATCAAACGCCCTCTGAGAGCCGATCGTAGTTCACTGGCAAAGGATGGCGAGCTCAAGCGGTTAGCGCATCACCGCTGTTCAAGAGGCCAGCGTAGTCCTCTGCCGGAGTGCGGTAGCCATGGGTCTTGCGCGGCCGATGGTTGAGTTCATGGGCGATGGGCGATGGGCGATGGCATCCAGGTCGGCCTGGCTGAACGTACGGAGGTCCGCGCCCTTGGCCAGGTACTGCCGAAGCAGCCGGTTGGTGTTCTCGTTGGTGTCGCGCTGCCACGGGCTCCGAGGCTTGCAGAGGTAGATCGGCATCTCCCGTCTCGGCGGTGATGGCCTGGTGCTCGGCTATCTCTCGCCCTCGATCCCAGGTGAGCGTCCGCCGCAGTTGCGGCGGGATGCCGAGGAGGCTCATGGTGAGGTGCGGAGTGACCTGCTCGGCCTTGATGCCGTCAGGGAGCGCGACGATGGCCCTGTAGCGGCTGGGGCGCTCGACGAACGCAGAGCGGGCTTTTGGGTGAGCTTGGGCCGACGCCCACACGTGCAGGCGGCCTCGTCGGCGGAAGCGGATCGGTAGCGGTCCCGGCCACTGTTGCGGGCCATTTCGCGGGAGACGGTCGAAGGCGATCTACCCAGCCTTCCGGCCAGCTGCCGGGCGGACTCTCCGGCGGTGATGCCTCAGGATATCTCGTCGCGTTCGCCACCGGTCAGATGCCGCGCTGATCGCTACCGCGGAGTGAGACGGATACCGCCGCCCTGGTAAAGGAACTGACGGACGTGATGCATCGGCGCCCCGAGCACCCGCCCGATCAAACTGAACGTCTGCCCCTCGCGCCAGCGTCTCCAAAATCTCATCCTGCTGAGCCGGCGAAAACCCGTAGTCACGCACCTGTGCCTCCACGATCACATGTCATCCGTGGGTGGTGCGTTGATCACTCGAGGGTGCCATCGTTTGTGCGAATCCGGTTCCGGGCCGCTACTTCGCGGGCGACGCCGGTGGACGAGGGTTCCGGCGGTGGTCTCCTGCGGCGGGGCTGGGTGCGGTGAACGGCGTCGGGTCCGGTCGGCGGCCCGGCAGCGGTCAGTCCGGGTGCAGGGCTTCGGCTCGCTCCTGGAGGGCTTCGAGCAGTGCGCGCACAGGTGGCGTGGGTGGCGTGCCTGGTGCGGTGTAGACGCCGATGCGGCGCTTGGCGGTGGGCGTGACGGGCAGGGCGCGGGTGTCGTTCCGGTCCTCGACGGCCAGGAAAGGGATGAGGGCGATTCCGACTCCCGCCGCGACGAGCGCCTGCATGAAGCGGAAATCGCTGGAGCGACAGACCACCTTGGGCGTGAGGCCGTGCGCGGAGGTGAGCGCGTCGACCGCGTCTCCTAGCAGGTCCCATCCGTGAATCCATGGTTCGTCGGCGACGTCTTCGAGACGGGCCGCTCGGCGCGAGGCGAGTCGGTGGTCGGCGGATACAACCAAGCGCAGGTCATCGTGCAGGAGCGGGTGGTAGGTGCAGCGGGCTGCGGCGTCCTTCCAGCTCGGTGGGGGATGCCTGGTGTTGAAGTGGTAGACGAGGGCAATATCGGCGCGGCCGTCACCGAGGGCGGCCAGAGCCTGAGTGGGTTCGGATTCGATCACCGTTGTGTCGACGTGGGTGTCGCGTCGCGCCGCGAGTGCTGCCAGTGCGGGCGCGAGTAGGAAGGCGCCGGCGCTGGGGAAAGTGGCGACGGTCACCGTGGGCGGGCCCTGGTCACGCAGCTGGGCCAGTGTCCGGTGGGCCCGGTGCAGTTCGCCGTGGACGGTGTCGGCGGTGCGCGCGAGGATCTGGCCCGCCGGGGTGAGGGTGACGCCTCGGGTGCTGCGTTCGAAGAGCCTCAACCCGGCGGCGCGTTCGAGGGCCGCCATCTGCTGGGAGACCGCCGACGGGGTCATCTGCAGTGCCTGGGCCGCGCGGGCGAAGCTCCCGCGGTGGGCCACCTCGCGGAACAGGACGAGCCGCTGCACCTCAATCATCAGTTCCCCTTACTGCCTAGTGAGCAATATCGTACTTCTGCTTACGACGCATCGATGTCAGCGTGGCCGCATGATGTTCGATGCACGAGAACGCTCCGGGGCCGCCCTGGCTCTCGGGGCGGTATGCCTCATCGGCGGGTCCGTCGCCGCTGCCACCCACCTTCACGGCTATCCGCTCATCGGCGGGCAGGCCGTCCGCTACGGGCTCGCGACCGTGTTCCTGCTGATCTGGGCCCGCATACGCAGGCACACCTTCATACGGCCCTCCCCGGCCCAGATGGCATGGGTCTTTCTGCTGGCCGCGACCGGGATGGCCGGGTACGGCGTCGTGCTCGTCTACGCCACCTCGATGACCTCGCCGGGCAATGTCGGTGTCGCGCTGGGCGCCGCACCTTTGATCATCGTCCTGGTCCAGTCCCTGCTCGCTCAGGTGCGTCCCTCCCGGAGTCTGATGGCCGGGGCCCTGTGTGTGGCCTGTGGGTCCGCCGTGGCACAGCTGTCCACCGGCGGCACAGTGCAGTGGAGCGCCCAGGGCTTCGCGTGGTCGTGCCTGGCCCTCACCGGAGTGTGCGCGGTCACACTGCTCGGTGCGCCCGCCACCAAGGCGCTCGGATCGCTGACCGCCATCACCTACGCGTGCGCACTCGCCTCGGGCATGCTCCTCCTGACCGCCGTGATCACGGGCTCGGTCACCGGGACCCCTGTGCTGCGGCGACCGAGCGGCGCCGAGCTCTCGGCACTGGCCTTCCTCGCCCTCGGCGTGACCATGGTCGTCTTCCTGATGTGGTACGGAGCCGTCGAGCGGCTCGGCACCGGCCGGACCGGCCTCTTCAACGGCCTCATCCCCCTGGCCTCACTTCTGGCCCTGTCCGTGACCGGCACGGCAACCGCCTCCCTCAACCAGATCGCGGGAGCCGCGCTCGTCCTCATCGGCGTCGCCTTCGGACTCCGGGTCAGGAAACGAGACACCCCACCCCCCTGGGCGGCCGCGGCCGAGCACGTGACGGGCGCCCGCCCCCATAGCTGATGCACTCCCAGGGCCGCCTTGTGACGGGCGGACCGGGGCAGCGACGGACGCACCTGGCTTGTCCCGGGACTCTCCTGGCCCCAGCCCCGCCCCCCGGCCCCTGTGGAAGATCAGCCCTACCCGCCGTCGTCGTCATCGTCCAGTTCGAGTGTGTCCGGGTCGCGCAGGGGCCGCAGGGCGCTGGAGTCGGCTGGAGGCGGGGTAGCAGTAGCGACCGAGCACGTTGAGGTTCTCGTGCCCAAGGACCGGCATCAACCTCCTGGGCCCTGTTCAACATCAAGGCCAACAGCCCCAGCCAGGGCCTGCGCCCCTTCCGCGCCCCCGACGCCGACGATCTGGACGAGGTCTGACGGCCGCACGGCCGGGACCGCACGAGGGCGGTCCCGGCCTGTGGGATTGGCGTCCTGACCTGTGGGGCAGGTCAGATCCAGGTGGGCATGGCCCGCTCGGCGTAGCAGGCGCCGAAGCCGCCGCTGGGAAGGATGAGTCAAGGCCGCCGCCCGTACCCTCGGTGCCCAATCCGCCGACCTCGACACCGAACAGCGCGCCCGCACCGCCCTCGCCGGGCCTGATCGCCACCGGCATAACCGACGGGGTTTGCTGACTCTACTGACGAGTAGTTAGATTCTCTGCCGCGAGATCCCGCCGTACTCGCTTGATCGTGACCGGCGGGCTCCTCTACAGCGCGGGCGCGGTCGTCTACGCCCTCCAGCGCTCCGACCCCTCACCCCGCTGGTTCGGTTACCACGAGGTCTTCCACGCCTTGCCGTGGCAGCGTTCACCGCCCATTACACCGCCATCTCCCTCGCCGCCTACTGACCAGGAGGAGGTTTTCTTCCAGGACAGGACCGACCCTGGTCGGCTCCCTCTCGGCCGCCCTCGCCCTCCCGCCGCTCATCGCCCTCAGCGGTACCCGACGGCAGACCCGGCTCGTGGACCGGTGCCTCGCCCCGGTTCCTGTACAGACGGCACCACCGCGCCTGTGCCTTCCCGGCACTGATCCACTTCCGGCCCGCCTTCGACCACGGCCAGCCTCTGGATGGGAGAACACGTGAACACCACGTTCGACTTCCACGGCAAGACCGCCTGATCACCCCGGTCCGCTCCGCCGGTGGACACCGGCGCTACTCCGGCTATCAGCTGCGCATCGCCGCCGGCGCCCGGGAACTTGTCGACCGGGGCACCCCCATCGAGGCGGCCTGCCGGATCGTCACCTCGAGGACCGACTCGAGGAAGCGCAGCGCGTCAACGCCGAAGACCATCGTGCCGCCGGATCGGCGCACCCACCGCTGCGGCATGAGGTGGCCGGAGCTGATGAGCCGCCTTGGACAGCAGGAGCGCAGGAGGCGGACGTGCTCCCTGGCCCTCGGCAGGCCGCCCGCCCCCACCCCTGCACGGTGGTCCTCGCGGCCGCTAGGGCTTCATCCGCCTCGGCTGGTGAACGCGACCGGGAGAGACTGCGCCTGCCGTCCCGGGACGCGGTCCGCAGGTGCCTCGACAACCGCCCCGCCCGCTTACGCATCGACATCAGCTGGAGATGCCGCTCGTGGGTGGCGCCCTCGCATGTTTCCCGTGTCTGTCGACTGTCCCGGGCAGTGTCAGGTCGGTGTGGTCAGGACGCGGTCGGCGTGGGCGAGTTCGTGGATGTGAGCGGCTTCACCTGTCAGCGGCAGGAAGGGACGCAGGGGACAGCAGGCGGGTGTGTGGTCGTGGTCGACCTCCCAGCTGAGCAGGTGCGCGAAGTGGGTATGGGCGGTGGAGACGGCGTGGAGGGTGCCAGAGCAGCCCTGGCACACGAGCGATGAGTGGATCACGGGAGTGTCCACGGCTGATCGGTGCCCAGCGGGCCTTCAGTGGGCTGGGCGATTCCTGCCAGGTGGAGCTGACGCAGGGTGGTTTCAGTCTCCCGTTCGAGGTGTTCGATGGACGTCAGGCGCTGCCACAGGGGGTCGGGGAGGCAGGGGACGGTGGCGCCGCGGGCTGCCCATTTCGCGGCGAGTTGTGTGTACAAGGGTGTGGCCTGGTCCTGAGCCTCTGCGGTGACCTGGGCACGGGCGTGTGCGGGGTGGCCGAAAGGCCGACGGGGCGTCTGCTCCGGAATACGAGCCTCGGCTCTGCGCTTACCGCTGCCCACCTCGGCCCGGGGGCTGGAAGGCTCCCAATGATGATCCGTCACGATCGTCAAAACGATCCTGCCGGCCTGCAGGACACCCCCTTCGCACGGGCGCAGCTGCGATGCGGTCGGGCCACCTGCCCCACTGTGGGCTTCTCCGAGGTGATGCCAACGCCACACGCAAACCCGTTAACCGTCCTGCCCGGGCAGCGGCACATGAGAAGGACTGATGGCCGCCCGATCCCTCGATGGCCGCGGGGTGCGGCACGCGCACGACGCGTGCCCGCTCCCTCTGGTGACGGGGTGTTGTGGGCGTGTAGCGTTTGAGTCAGCTGTCGTGGTTCGGAAGTTCCCTTTGCCCACGCTTTTCGGCGTGGGCGCTTTGCTGTGCTGTGCCGCAGGAACCAGGGCGATCACCTCCGTCTTCCGCATGGTGTGGGAGGCGTTCATCGACTGGAAGGCAAGAGACATGGCTACGGGAACTGTGAAGTGGTTCAACGCGGAGAAGGGCTTCGGCTTCATCGCCCAGGACGGCGGCGGCCCGGACGTCTTCGCCCACTACTCCGCCATCAACTCCTCGGGCTTCCGCGAGCTCCAGGAAGGCCAGGTCGTCACGTTCGACGTCACCCAGGGTCAGAAGGGCCCCCAGGCCGAGAACATCAACCCGGCCTGAGCTTCGCCACCCCGTCTCCGGACTCTGCGGGCGCCCACCCTTCCGTCCGGACAGCGGACGCCTTCGGTGTCGGCGGGATCCGATGCATACCGGACCAGGGCCGCGCAGCGTCTGCTGCGCGGCCCTGGTCTGTGTCCAGGCCGGTCTGCCGCGCCGCAAGGCTTCAGCCGGAGGGACCGTGCGTGCCGGCCATCTGCCGTGGACGACTGCGAGGCCGGCGGCCGGTTGGCCGCCGCAAAGGCCAGACGGGGGCGGCCTGGCTGCGGCCGCTAACCGCACGAGCGACGCGCGTACGGGTTCCTGTGGTCGTGTTCCGGCCGGGGCGCATCGCTTGCGAGCGCCAGCCGGGATGTCGCTCGGCCCCATGCCCCATTGAGGCCCTCACTGGCAGCCCTCGATTGTCCGGCGCATGCCGGGGAATGAGGAGGGGCGATACGACCCGAGAGGCCCTGGGCCTGGTTGTCGAGGGTGAGGAGACGAATCTGTGAGCAGTGTGTGGATGTACGCGCAGGACAGCGGTTATACGTCCCGGCACTCGCTGGTGGGCTTCACCGTGGAGGCCGCTGACGGCGTCATCGGGCACGTGGACCGCCAGCAGGACCAGCCCGGCATGCAGCACCTGGTGGTCGACACCGGCGCGTGGGTGTTCGGCCAGAGCGTGCTGATCCCGGCGGGTGCGATAACCGTCATCGACACCGAAGCGCAGACGGTGAAGGTCGCGCCGAGTCGGGAGCAGATCAGAGTAGCTCCCCGCTTCACCACCGACAGCGAGACAGCCGACCACCGATACCTGTCGGCGGTCGGCAACTACTAGGCACTGTTTCCTGGATCATGTGCGGAGCCAGATGATGAGGGCTGCGAGGGTGACGGTGCCGAGGTAGATGTAGGCGCGTTTCTCATAGCGGGTGGCGACGGCGCGGAAGCCCTTCAGCCGGTTGATGGCACGTTCGACGGTGTTGCGTTTCTTGTATCGCTCACGGTCGAAGCCGGTGGGCCGGCCGCCTCGGGAGCCGCGGTTCTTGCGGTGTCTTTGCTGGTCGAGGCGTTCGGGGATGGTGTGCCGGATTCCGCGTCGTCGCAGGTAGCGGCGGTTCTTCCGCGACGTGTAGGCCTTGTCCGCGAGGACATGGTCGGGGCGGGTGCGGGGCCGGCCGACTCCGGGACGGGGCACGGAGACCTGCTCCAGCACCCGCTCGAACTGAGGCCCGTCGCCGTAGTGCCCCGGTGTCAGAACGAGGGCGAGAGGCCGGCATCGCCCGTCCGCGGCGATGTGGATCTTGGTGGTGAATCCGCCGCGGGAGCGTCCCAGACACTCGCCGATCTGACCACTTCCTCGAGTCGGATCGCCAGTTTCCGCAACACCGGATCGACCGGGTTCGTCCCCCGAACGTTCCCCTTTTGAGGATCGGCGGCCGCCGGTGTCTTCCTCGCGCCGGCGGCGTGCTGGTGGGCCCGCACTGCTGTCGAGTCCACCGACACCTCCCAGTCGATCCGGCCCGCGGCGTCCTCAGCTGCCTGGATCCGAGACAGCAGCATCGTCCACGTTCCGTCCGCTGACCAGCGGCGATGACGTTTGTAGACGGTCTCCCACGGCCCGAACCGCTCCGGCAGATCCCGCCACTGCACACCGGTCCGGACCCGGTAGAGCACCCCGTTGATGACCCGGCGGTGATCACTCCACCGGCCTCCACGGGCACCGCCAGGAGGCAAGAACGACTCCAGCCGGTCCCACTCTGCGTTCGTCAGATCCCCACGCCCCATACGGACAGCCTGACCCCAACACCCCACTCAGGTCAGGAGATCCGAGAAACAGCGCCTAACTCTCCTTGTGACGCCGAGCGGAGTCGGCTGCCCTGCAGCAGGTCTCCCCGCGTCTGGCGGCAGGGGAGCGAATCCTGGCTCTCATGGAACGTGGCCGCCCTGTCAGCCATCGCTGCACACCAAGGCGCCGGACGGCCCGAGTTCACGACGTACGAGCAACGGCGGACGCGGTCAGGGTCACCCGCGCGCTCACTCGTCAGGCCTGCGGAGTCCCGAATCCGAGTGGTCTTTGCGCACGGAATTCCCGGAGGTGAGCACCGGGCGCCCGACGCATGCCAGAGCGACGAGGAGAAGCCGACAGATGTCCGCCACAGTTGAGAGCAGGGATGAAGCGGTCAACCGTGCGTCGGTGGTGGGCCAGCTGGTTGCGAAGGTGGCCAGTGTCTGCTGGTACGCGCGGTGAGCCGGCGATCGGGCTGGCCCGTGCACGGCCCGGATCTTCTCTATGAAGTGGGGTATTGGAGGCAAGTGAACCCTGAAATCACCTGGCTTCGGGAGCTGTCGTTAGACCAGAGATCGGTGCCCGACCGGTCTTTTACGCAGGTCAGACACCGTGCTCAAACTTTAGAAGAAGCCGATCTTTTTGGGGGAATAGCTTACTAATAAGTTCTTCGTCTCCTGGTGGTACAGCAGCTGCACCCACGCTGACCAGGTGAGACGCCTCGGCGAGGGTGGTCCGGAATTGGTCCGGATCTTGGTCCTGCTGGTCCCTGGCGGAGAAGCGGGCGTGGGATGGGAAGTTCTGGGAGTGATCCATGTGCTGCACGTCTGCTGCGCTCGCCGGCTCGGCCCGAAACTCTGGTCGTCCTACCGCCAAGGTGCCTGGGCGCGCTGTGCCTGTTGTTGTGCGGAGGCGGCGTCTGCGCGTGCCATGGACAGGAGGTGGGGGAGCCGCCCGGCTGCTTGGGTGTTCCACCAGCAGTGGGCGTCGGGCGAGAACGCGGCCTTGGGGACGTTGTCGATGGCTTCCTGGTACACGGCGGGCGAGTCGTGCCATTCGGTGTCGCCGATCACTCGCAGGGAGCGGCGCGAGAGACCGTCGAGGAGGGTGAAGAGCCGGGGGACTGCCGTCAGGCGGTGTCGGCTGGGGCCGGCTTGGCGGGCACCGCCTGGATATTGGGCCCAGAGGAGGTACTGTGCCGGCCACGGCAGATCGATCCCCTCGCGTCCGTCGTAGGCCACGACCACCGGCTCGGCCATGGAAACAGCGATGCCGGTCACCAGCCCGCGCCCCGTGTGGTGCAGTTGATCGGCCAGCCTGACCACCCACGGTTCATCCTGTAGGTCGCGCTTGATCGCCCGCTCCAGGGCGTCGTATGCACTCGCCCAACGTGCCGCTGCCGGAGAGGCGTGGTTGTTCTGCTCGGCAGGAGTGAGACGCATCAGGGCATGGAGCCACTTCTCGCACCACCGGTCGAAGCCGGACTGGTAGTCGTAGCGTGCCGTGCCCGAGAAGGTGTCCTTCCCTTCCTGTGCGTCCAGGGCTTCCTCGCAGATCTCTTCCCAGGTCTCCTGCCAGGGGAGCCGGAACTTCCCGGGCCGACGGCGTCGGAAGTCGGAGTCGAGGAGCGCGGCCGTCGCGATCAGGAGCAGCTCCTCTTGGGCCTTCCCGCTGCGGTAGGCGTCGGCATGGCGTTCCGCCAGCCGATCACGAGCGGTGCCCAGTGCCGAGTGCGGCTTTCGAAGGAGGCGATGGGTGTCCCCCGGATTGCTCCCTCCGGGTCCGAACATCGCGAAGGTGAGGACGTTGCAATACGCCTCCAGGTTATGCCCGGAGTCGAGCCGGCTGGCCAGCGTGGCCAGTTCTTCCATGCCCGAGATCAGACGACGGGCTTGCGTGTAGTAGTCGGGGAACGGGTTGGGGCAACGTCGGCACCCCCCGGGCTCCGGAACGTCGGCCATGCTTCCATGATCCGGTACCCGCAGGCTGATGTCGGCCCGCTGCGGAGGAACGCGAAACGCCCCGCACTCTGCCGACAGATGGAGCACCGAGCCGCTCGTCGTCTGCCACAGCGGTACGTCCATTCCCGCCAGAGGGCCCAATGGCACGTCGTGTGCCGTGGGCAGGGGTACCTGATTATGTGCTGCAACACTCGCGGACACGCTCGTGAGCTCCTGCCTCGGATGCCGAATGCGTACCGCACCAGCCTGTCCTACGCCCGAGCGCCACGGCCCAGCTTTCGCCGATCGAGGGACGGTGCCGAGGTCCAGCCTTGCTGGGTGGCTCGCCTGACAGCCATCGGCTTTACGGTTCAGGGTGGTGGGAGGCCATGTGGAAGAGATGTGGCTGTACGTCGGCGTTGGTGCTGGGGTCCCCTTCGGCGGTGTCACTACCAGCTCCGCCGCGATGTCCCAAGGCTGAACGCCGTGCGCGCAGCGCGGTACTGGGGGCACTTGGCCCGGATGCCGCCCCCAGGCATCAGGGGCGCGCGTGAACTCGTCTGCCTGTCGTTCGGCTCTCCGAACGTCGACCGAGAAGAGCTGGCCGCAGCAGTGCCTGGGCAAGCCGGACGAGTACCTGCGGGCTTCGCGGCGCCCCGGTTGCGACGGGCGTTGGGAAGCTTGATGGCAGCCGACCCCCGAGTCGAGTGAGCCGCCGAGCCTTCAGCCGTGCGGAGCGGGACGACCGGGCTGATTCGGCAGGCCATGCCGAATTTGGCAGGCGATGGTTGACGGTGCCTCGGCAGCCCAACTTCGGGTATCGGCGGAGAGCCGCTGGTCACGGGCCAAGGCAGCGAGCATCTGCGTTGTGCTTTCCGGGCAGGAGGGGTCCAGGACGATCAGGAGTAGCGCGGCCTCGACTCGATCCGGTTCTAGGAGGGCCGTGTTCCGGGCGAGTGCGTCGAGCACGCGCTTAGCCTGCTCGACGGCACCTACGGTGGCGAGTTCTCTTGCGATCTGGATCCTCAAGAGAGGCGGCAAGACGTCGTCGGCAGCGAGATCTCGCAGGGTGCGCCGCACGGTAGGAAGGTGCTGCGGGCCGTACCTGTACAGGCGGCGCGCTGCGAGGGCGCGCGTCATCGGGAGCTCGGATTCAGAGTCGGCCAAGACGGTTAGGAGAGCCGCTGCTTGAGCTCCGGAGCCTCGCCAGTCCAGGTCACTGATGAGATCTATCGCGCCGAAGCGATCGGCCGCGGTTTCCGGTGTCCGAGCTCGGCGAGCCAGTAGCGCATGGGTGGCCTCGTGCAGGTCGGGCCCGAGCAGGGCGATGCCCTCCAGATGCTCAGACCGATGCCGCCAGGCGATGCTTCCTCGCAGCAGCCCTTCAAGGTCGAGGCAAAGACGGGCTCTGGCTGCGGGGCCGAGACTGGCCAGCTCGGCTACCGCCGGCTTCGGGGGGAGCCCAGTCGAACCAGACTGTAGACAGGTGCGAAGGAACACTTCGGCCCGATCCCGTACCGTCGGGCTGATACATGCGACCTCGGCGGCGAAAGCGACCGCTCCCTGAGGTAGCTGTTCGGCGTCGAGGCTGTCGAGAGCGTCCAGGACCACCGATTCGTAGTCCTGGCCGGCACCAAGGCGGGCGAGCAGGCTGGCTGCTGTCATTCGGTGCGCGTCGGACGCCGTAGCGGAGCAAGCTATCTGTGCCGCACAGGGTGCTGCCTCCGTGCGATTGTGACTGGCGAGGACTGCGGTCACGGCGAGCGCTTGCCCTGCGTTGTCCATACGAAGGGCAATCTCCTTCAGAATGCGGGCCATTTCCTCACGGTCACCGCGCGAGCCAGTCTCGAGTAGCACGCTGGCTGCGTTGCACCAGCTTTCGAGTGCACCACCCAGCGATGTGAGTGCCCGGCGCTTAACAAAGCCGACCGCTTCCGCGCCGTACTGGCGGCCCAGCCAGAGGACATTGATCGTCACCATGTAGGGGTCGGCTGCGTAGCTTTGGGTGAGGAAGGCGGCCGCAGCATCGGCATCGATGCTCTGGACGGACGTCAGAATGTCTCTTCTGCATAAGTGTGGTAAGCGTGAGTCCAGCAGGATGCGGCAATGCTGGGCGACCACGTGCTCGCGTAACCCTGGTTGGCCCTTGGCCGCGACCTGCAGCAAGAATCTGACGATGCCCACGTCCCAGATGGCCATGGGTCCAGTCAGTAGACGCAGCCCGGCCAGCTGGTGCTCAGGATGACCTCGCAGCAGCAGTGCGGCAAGGACAGCCCGCTGTGAATGGCTGATGAGAGGGCCGGGCGGATCATCCTTTCGATGTTGATGGCCGGTGATGGCTTCCAGCAGCCGCATCACCGATTCCGCATGGGCTGAATGCGGCGGCGCAGGCCGGGTGCCGAGCCACTTCGCGAGCCGCGACCATGCCCGTGCAGCCTGACGTGCGGTCTGCCCTAACAGAGTGCAAGACAAATCTGCGGCCACCGTCCGCACTGCTGCCGCGGCCACTACTTCTTCATTTGTAGTGGGAGCGATGGACAAAAGTGCACAGATGTCGAGGGGCAGGTCCGGGAGGCCTGCCCCGGCGGACCACGGCACCACCAGATCTATGTCGCGGGGGGACGCCATGAAGGCCGGCGGAGTGATCAAGTCCTCCGCGAGTTCCTCCTCGACGGACAGGTCTGCTGGAATCGGACGTAGGTCGATGGGGGAGGGCCCAGCGGCCGGCCTGTTGGGTAGCGAGATCCAGCTTCGGGCGTCGCTCAGCAACTGCCCGGCCATGCTGCGGTGATGCTCGTGGAGGAACTCCAGGTCCTGTGCCAGGAAGTTGAGGCTCTCCCTTGCTTCCAGCAGAGCGCCCGCAAGTTCCAATGCTTGGGCCGCCCGGATACGTACGGCACCCGCGAGCTGTGGATCGCAGGCGAAGAGGTGGAGAAGAGTGAGGCCGCGAGACCTATGTGGCTCGCCCGAACGCAGCAGAGCGTGAGCGGCGGCCTCGCGCACGATGTCGGGCAAGGCCGCGTTCTCCGCAGCGCCGTGGACCACTCGCTGGAGGGATCGATCGAGGCTACGCAGCAGGCCCAGTGCGCCGACTACTTGATTTACGTGCCGGCCATTGCCAGCGCGTAGAGCCCGCCACAGCCAGAAGTCGAAGGTACGCGCCAAGACTTCCTGCTGACCCACTGTCGGCCGCACGCCACGCGAAACCAGAGCGGCGCCGAGTTCCCGGGCGGTGTCGTTACCCGCGAGCAGCCAGTCGAGAAGTTCCGGGGCATCCCTATTGATCAGCGCTCTGTGGAGGATCGTCCGCTGCGCCGTGAGATCCCCTTCTGCGCAAGCAAGGCTGAGGGTTCGCCACCAGATCGGATCGTCCGGATCGAATCGGGAAGGAAGACGGCGGGCGTCGAGTAGGTCGCAGATGTGCTCGGCGAAGGTGTGGTGAGCAAAGGTGAGCCCTTCTCCGTCCGGCAGCAGCAACCCGGTGGACGTGAGAACTGAGCTGACGATCTCGGTCCAGTCCGCTGGTGCCGGGGTGGGAGTAATGCCGCGACTAACCAGCCACCTGAGGGCTTCGGACAGCAGAGATCGGGCTCTCAGGGCCAGCGGCGCAAGATGCTCGATCAGTTCGACTCGTGCCTCGACCAGCGCCTGAGCCAGCTGCTCTGCCATCGGTCGACCAGCGAGCCGGGAGCGTGTGTCACTGAGTAGCTGACGGGCACGGGAGTCGTACAGATGGGAGAAGTATCGTTCGTACAAGTCGAAGCGGCTTGCGGGGAGGGGCTGGTTGGGTGCCTCAGCGAACACAACCGCTGCGACCGTGGCGAGGAGGGGGATGGATGCCTCCTCCTCGAGCCGCGATGCGGCCAGCTCGCGAAGGAATGACTCGGCAAGGTGCACGTCTTCTGCGAACCAGGAATGTGCGAACTGGGCACGCTGATGATGCTGGAAGGGCTCGATGGCGTAATGCGTGAGTTCCTTCTCGCTGTCCCAGGTTCGGCGTTCGTCGTCAGGTAAGGGACGGCTGGTGATCAGAACGTGGTACTCGCGCTCTTCTTCCATGAAGACCCGTACGCGTTCGATCAGATCAGCACGATCTGCTCGGGAAGTAACTTCGTCCAAGCCGTCAATGACCAACAGCCAGCGCGATCCAGTCATGCGACGTTCCAACAGCCGCGGATCGATTTCGCGTGCCAGGAACCTTGCAAGGCTCGCCCCGAGGGCATCTGACACCGCGGAGAGGAGGCGCATCCCCGGACGGGCTGCCAGATCCCTCGCCAGCAGCCGGACGGGCAGGAGGGTGGCGGAACCTTCGCCTGGCAGCACGACGGCTTGGGTCGCCAATTGAAGGGTCAGAGTGGATTTTCCGGAACCCGCCACGCCGGTCAAGAACACGTGCCGGTGCGTGGTAAGGGCCTCTTCGATTGACTTGGGTCGCATGACCGCGAGGTCGGGTGCGGCACTGGCCTTCTCGGGTTCGGTGGCCAGTGCCGCAGCGGCACTATCGGATGTGGACACCTGTTGGCGTACGTAAACCGCCGACGGATCACGGCCGTGGAGCCCGACAGCACGGTAAGGGAAGGCCCGCGCCGCACTGCGCTGTGCGTTGAGCAGGGCCTGCACATCGGTGGGGAGTGACCGTGGCTGGGGCGCCTGCATCAGGCAGCGCTCGGCGATGATGTCGGCCCGAATCGCGTAGCTCTGGCGGGTGATGTCGGCTGTGCTCAGTCGGTTGTATGGCAGCGAGTGGTGCGCACTGACAAGGATTCCGACAACTGCCTGCAGGTTCCTGTCCCAAAGAGGACTGCCGCTGTAGCCAGGCTGGACTGCGTGTCCCGTGGGGGCGCCGCTGAGGACCAGCCAGTCGCCAGCGACCGCGGACACATGAACCTGAACAACGGAGGTGGGTTCACCACTGCCGAACCAAGTCCATGCCGACTGTCCCAGGGCCGGAGCTGTAAGGCGCAGAGGCTGTACTTGCCCGGGCAAGGGGGCAGTCACCCTGAGCGTGGCAATATCTCCACGCCATCGTCTCTCTGTGCCGGAGAGCATCCCTTCCTCATCCCGCAGAGAGCGCGCTGGCCACCATCCGATCACACTGGCGAAACGGCGTTGGCCGGGAACGGCGGGAAAGGCAACGGTCACCGAATCGGAAGTGGGCTTATCGCTCGCGAACTGATCTCTAGACAAAGCCATGTTCACGACGTGGGCGCAAGTGAGGACGAACACGTGGCCGCTTTCGTCGGTGACCAAGGCGCCGCCGCCGACTACGGTGCCGTCCGGTTTCAGGAAGGAGACGAATGCGTCGCGCAGTGAATCATCCGCGGAGACCGGATACATGGTGCCCGCTTCCGCTTTATTCAGCGACGGACGTGGTGCGGTCGTCGTTGAGTCGCCACGTGGCAGAGACGTTGAAGCTGGCCTCACCGCCACTCACCACGGCCAGTTTCAGACCGGCAGTCAGCTTGACGCCGAACTCGACGGTCAGCTCCTCCGGCTTCCTGGGCAGGTTCGTGACCTGATCATGCAAGCCTGCGAGGACTGGGACAAGAGGTGCGAACGCTTCGCTCAGCGTCCTGCCAGCCTGCTCGACAACGCGGGCACCGAGGCCAACTGGCTCAACGCCGGTGCTGCCGGGGAGCTGATACTCGGCATCGACGTCGACCTTGGTTTCGCCGGTCGGCCAGACCTCGATCAGCACGGCTTGGCCGTCGGGAAAGTTGAACTCGACGAAGTCGGACATTGTTTCCCCCAGGTGACTCAGCAGCCGTCAATAGGCTCTTGTCGACGTGATTGCCGCTCCCAGCCGTAACGCCGTAGCCTACCGCCTAGCAAGGCCCGCCCTGTGGATGGCTGCCGCAACTGCTGCACCACCGTGAGCAGTTCGGGAAGCGCTGGCCAGAGGGGGAGCAACGCGACGCCGGTTCCAAGTATGGCGTTGGAAGAGGGGCGTCGTCGAAAGGGGTCGAGGGTGGTCGGTCCCGGCTTTCGCCGGGCTCGTGCGCTGACCGATGAGACGTGGCTCCGGCGGGGACATACAAAGATCGAACTTGACTACGACAATCCTCTCGTCCCAGGCGTAGCCCACCCAGGGCCCGAGCGCACCCACCCAGCCGAAGACGAGTCCTGATCAGGCTTTTCGGGGGAGGTGGGGATGCTCCATCCTGGCCCCCACCTGGGATGGGGGTCAGGATGTCATGCGTTGACCTGAGCCATGTCGACGTCGGCGCTGCTGTCGCTCAGGGCGGCGAGGTAGCGCTCGGCGTCGAGGGCCGCGGAGCAGCCGGAGCCGGCTGCGGTGATGGCTTGGCGGTAGGTGTGGTCGACGACGTCGCCGGCGGCGAAGACGCCGGGGATGTTCGTGCGGGTCGAGGGTGAGGCGACCTTGATGTAGCCCTCGTCGTCGAGGTCGACCTGTCCGGTGAACAGCTCGGTGCGGGGGTCGTGTCCGATGGCGATGAACAGGTCGGTGACGTCGAGGTCGCGGAGCTTGCCGGTGAAGGTGTCGCGCAGGACGACGCTGGAGAGCATGCCGTTGGTGTCCTTGATCTCGGCGATCTCGCTGTCGAAGGCGAAGGAGATCTTGTCGTCGGTGAAGGCCCGGTTCTGCATGACCTTGGAGGCGCGCAGGGTGGAGCGGCGGTGGACGATGGTGACCGAGCGGGCGAAGCGGGTGAGGAAGGTGGCCTCTTCCATGGCGGTGTCGCCGCCGCCGACCACGACGATGTCGCGGTCGCGGAAGAAGAACCCGTCGCAGGTGGCGCACCAGGACACCCCGCGGCCGGAGAGCTCGTCCTCCTTGGGCAGGCCCAGCTTGCGGTAGCCGGAGCCGGTCGCAATGATCACGGACTTCGCGCGGTGGACGGTGCCCTCGGAGTCGGTGACTTCCTTGATGGCGCCGGTGAGGTTCGCGGAGACGATGTCGTCGTCGATCATCTCGGCGCCGAACTTCTCGGCCTGGGCCCGCATGTTGACCATGAGGTCCGGGCCGTCGATCCCGTCGGGGAAGCCGGGGAAGTTCTCCACCTCGGTGGGGTCCACCCCCAGCCCCGCCGGCGGCAGCGGCCTCAAGGCCCTGGGGGAGAAGGCGGCCGCCGACTGGATCGGCTACCGCGTCCCGGACCTGAAGGACCCCGCCGTCCGGGCCCGGTACGCGGGCAAGCGCACCGCGGTCATCGGCTCCGGCGCCACCGTCGCCTCAGTGGCCGCGCAGGGCAAAGTGCCGTCGCGCCTGCGGCGCCGAGGCGCCGACGCATCCGTGCCCGTTCGGCGCGCGTGCGAGGCGATGGCGGAACTGGCGGCAGCCGTGGACGAGGCGCTGCTGGGGCTGGGCGGGGACGTGGCGAAGGTCGAGCGCAAGCAGTACGACGCGTACCAGCGGCTGCGCAACTTCGCCTGTGTCACCTCCCGGCAGGACAAGCTCCTCGCATACCTCAAGGCGGCGCCTACAACTGTCGATCTTGTGCCGGGGTTCACCAGGGATGTAACGGGGCTTGGGCATCACGGCACCGGCGACCTGGAGGTCCAGCTGCGCTCGCACAAGGACCTCGAGCGGGCGATGGAGCTGTTCCGGCTGTCCTACGACGCGGCGGCATAGGCCGGCGTCACTGACCTGAACGTGTGTCAGTGCCGGGACGTAGCATCCGGAGCGATGCCGCGTCGTTGTGGCCGGCACGCGGTGCCTTGGGGTGGGCTGGCCAAGGCGATGGGGAGGTACCCCAATGGGGTGGGAGTCCTTGCTGGTATCGGAGTTCAAGCGACTCCAGTCCACTTCGGACGCGCATCGACGTGGCCGGAAGCTCGAGGAGTTGTTGGAGCGGCTGTTCCAGAACGCGCACTTCCGCGTCCAGCGAAATGCCGGCGCTGCACGACCAAGGCAAACCGATCTTGTCGCGGGCTACGGCGACGCCTGGTACGTGATCGAGGCCAAATGGGAACAGACGCCCGTTGACGTCAACACCTTCGACAGCGTGCGGGCCCGCGTGGAGCGAGCTGGCCCCGCCACTATCGGTGTGATCATCAGCATCGCGGGCTTCACGGAATCCGTCATCCAGCAGGTCGTCGAATTCCGAGGGCGACAGCCCATACTGCTCATCGGTGAGAAGGAACTGCTGCAGCTCCTCCGTTCACCTGAATCGCTCGCCAACCTGTTGAAGGCAAAGCAGGCGGAGCTTGTCGCCCATGGTCGTGTCCACCTTGGCCTGGACACCACGAGGAAGACCAAGCGCCGACCGATCAACGATCTGCCGGCAGCCAGCGTCTCCCTGCTTGGGGACACCCTGGAGCCGCTGCCGTACGTCACCGCCGACGACAGCTTCGGTGAACTCGTCTTCGTCCATGAACTGCCCGATGTCGACTGGGTGATCGCCAACGGCAACGGGGTCGCCCTGGACCTCCCGGTCCGCCGTTTGGACGAAGGCGGTCTCATTGATCTCGTCCACACGCTGAACTCCATGGGCTGGACGACATCCGAACCATCCTGGAGCATCCGACAGGCAACCACGGCGTGGCACGGAACCGGCGCTCGGGAGTTCGTCAACGCGCTGACCGGCAGGAAGAAGCGTTACGGCGGACTGAAGGACATCCACCACACCGAGCAGGTCGCGTACTTCGACACCTGCCTAGGCGGAGGCTTCTACACGCTGACAGCCGATGTCTCCAGCGACCCTTCCCGCGTGGTACTGCGCTGCAATATCTCCTTCCAACTGGTGGGCATTCCGGTCGACATGGCTCCGCTCCGGCACCTCTTCGAGCGATACGACGCGATGGCCTCGGGCTTCCTCCGTCCACTTACAGGCCGCGCCGTGACCCGGGATTACCTGAAGGATCACGAGCCGCTGGAAGCTGTCGGGTACCTCGTCTCCTCTGACGACGTCCCCTCGATCTCCTGGGTCGAGCGCCCCGAGAGCCCCTCGGAGGAGGCGAGCGTTCCGGATAAGTGGGTCACTGGCATCGTGGCCCGAAACCCCTACTACAAGGCAGAGCGGGGAGCGACGCCGGAGGGCTGGCCGATGGCAGTCGAGTCCAGCGAGCTCATCGTCTGCGCCTTGCGGAACCACCATCCACTGGAAAAGAGGCCCGAGGGCTACTCGCTGATCTCTTGGGAACTGGCGAAGACTTCGGATGCCAAGGTATTCCGCCCAGTGGCGGACTGGTAGACGACTCATCGGGGGGCCACGGCACGAGCATGCGGGGCACCGAGCACCGTGTTGGAGCCTGGTCGGCGAACGGGAGGGGGGGAGGAGGCGCGATTGTGGGTGGGCGGGAGTCGCTGAGGTGCGGGCAACCTCTCTTGGTCATCGGCCTGGCCGGGCGGGGGTGCGGGTGGCAGGGCCAGCTCGTGCGGCCGGGGTGCGGACGGCGGGAGCACGGGGGACGGCAGGCTGGCGGGCGGTGGGCTTCTCGGCGAAGTCGCCTGTGGCTTGGTGCCAGCGGCTCCGTACTGAGGACAATGCGGAGAGTGCCCGGCGGCTGCCAGTGGCCAGCTGGTGGACGGATGTGGCGTCGTCCGCAGTGAGCGCTTCGATTCGTGCGGCAACGGCCCCAGCCTGTGCCAGGAGAGCGCGCTGGAGGACCTTCTGGCCCCAGTGCTCGGGTGCCCCTGCGGGATGGGCGAGCAAGTCGAGGACCTCGGCGGGCTGGAGCCCTTCGCGAAGCAGGCCGCGCTGCTGACCCTCCCACAGGAGGGTGATGGGGTCCACGGGCGCACCCCGGCGGGCGAGTGCCGTCAAGCAGGCGTAGAGAGCAGCGTGCGCGGGGACGGTGAAGTCACCCTCGTGTAGCCAGCGCATCCGAGGCAGGCCATCGGGGTGTGCGGTGGCCGTGGCCAGGAGCATCCGTTCCTCGTCCTCCGCCTCTACCGACGCCTCGGCAGTCGGGGCGGGAGTCTGCGGGGTCCGGGGCATCGATCCGGGGTGCGAGGGGAAGGCCGTGGTCAGCTCGTCGAGGTAGACGGCTAGCTGGTCGGCCCGGGTGAGGACCGTCCGAGCCGGTTCGGGCCCCGGTGCGCGGGCGGCATGGGCGAGGAGACCGGCATGCTGGCGCAGAACGCGGCGGGCGTGCCCGGAACGGACCATCTGCGAGTAGGCAGGGGCGTGGGCGTCGGTGGGGCAGACGCTGATGAGGGTGTGCAGGTAGGAGGCCGTCAGGGCTCGGGCGTGGGGCTGGGCCGCTTCGAGGAGCTGGTTGGGCCACACCGGGCGGGCCCGGTGGACCTCGGGCGCGGGCGGGGACACCGTGCGCATCGCAGCGAACAGGGCGCTGTGCGCGGTGTTGGCGAAGTGCTCAGCCTCGAGCGGCCCGATGGTCTTGAGTCGCTCGGGAACCAGGAGCAGGGCGCCGAGCAGGGCCTGTTCGGCGTATTGGACCACCGGCGGAGACGCCGGGTATTGCAGGACATCCTCGTCGGCTTCGGTACGGGCGGCGTCGGACATCATGCCGCCAGGACGAAGTCGTCGCGGCTGAGCACGCGTTCGACGTGTGGTGCGATCAAGTGGGCAGCGAACAAAGGGGGAACAGCGTTCCCGATCTGGGAGAAGCGCTGGCCCTTGTTGCCCTGCCAGGGGTAGGCGGACGGAAAGGACTGCAGGATCCCGGCCTCCTCGGCGGTGATACGGATCGTCGGTGGCGCTGTCTCCGCAGGGCCTGTAGTGGTCCAGACGCATTCGTTGGCGCGGTTGCCGAAGAACAAGGTGGCGGCCGGTTCGGTCACGGGCCGGATGGCCGCGTTCGCCTGGCTGTTGCTGCGCAGGACCCAGTCCTGTCCGCCACCGCACCGCGGCGTTTGCGGAGATTCCTCCGTGCAGCTGCACGGAGGCCCGGCCTCAGGGTTCCGGGGGCGTAGTGGGGGGTTCTTCCACGCGCCGCGGTCGCGGGCGTCGGAGAGGGTCTTGCGGGAGCCGGAGGGGAAAGGCTCCGGTCCGCCCCCGGGGCCGCCGCCGGCGCACACGGTGGGTACGGGCCCGTCGGTGCGTCCCCAGCCCAGGGCTTCGGCCATGGACACCCAGGTTCGACGGCCGGGCCCGAAGAAGGTCTCCGGCTCGCTGAACTTGGCGTGTGTCGGCTCAGGCGGCGCCGCCGTACGGGTACGGGAGGCGATCAAGATCGCCCGCCGCCTCGTCTGCGGCACGCCATAGTCAGCGGCGTTGAGGATGCCGCTCCAGGTGGAGAACCCCCAGGAGCGGAGCACGGTGGCGTACTGCTTCCACAAGGGCGCGACGTCGGGGACCTCCTCCATCAGCACCCATTCCGGCTCGCCGGCCTGGTGCAGGGCGTGGAGGTAGCGCATCGGCCCGGCGGCCAGCAGCGACCGCTGGTCCTGGCAGGCTGCGAGCAGTTGGGGGCGGGTGTCCCGTCCGGCGGCCAAGTCCGCCACGGCTTGGCGGACGAGGGGCTGGTCGACCAGGCCAAGGCGCTTGCCAGCCATGCTCCACGCCTGACAGGGCGGGCTCGCTATCAGGCCGCGGGTCCGGCCGATGAAGGGGCGGACCGGGTAGAGCGCGACGTCGGTGCGGATCGTGGTCTGCCCGGTCGCCGCGCGGGTCTTGCAGGCCCATTCGTCCCACTCCAGGCCGACATCGCGCACGCCCAGGACGTGCAGGGCGTGCCCCCAGCCGCCCGGACCAGCGAAGAGGTCCAGAACGAGGCCCTTCATACGGCTAGCCCGAAGTCGGCTTGTAGGGGCGCGGCCTTGGCGATGGCCCGGGCGGTGATGGCGTCGGAGGCGGCCTTGGAGGCGGCGGACAGTCCTCCGGCGCCCGGTTCGAGGTACCAGGGGCGAAGGTCGAGCATTGCGGCGCGCAAGCCGGTCGCGAAGAGGAGGGCCGTGCCCTTGGGGAGGGCACGGATTCGGTCCGCGGGCAGGATCCGCTCCTGCCGCATGCTGATCGAGGTGGACTTGCCCGACTCCGAGACGGAGGTGGACTTGGTCTCCACGTCGTGATCGCCGATCAGCCGGGACAGCTTGTCCGCGAAGTCCGGGTCGTCAATGCCAGACCCGATGACCTTGATGGTGGCCGCCGACCACATGGCGTCCATGCCCGCGTCGCCCCAAACCTTCTGGCCCTGCCTGTAGGACTGCAAGATCGTTATCGGGATGATTCCGCGCGAGCCCAGGTGCGAGTACAGGTCCGGGAGGTCGCTGATTTTGCACACGTTTGCGGCCTCGTCGAGGATCGCGAGCAAAGGCGGGTCGAGACGTCCGCCGGTGCGTTCGGCTCGGGCGGTCGCGGCCCGCATCACCGAGTCGGCGCACGCTGCGATGAGCGCAGAGGCTCCTCCGCCGCCGTCCTTGGAGAGAAGGAACAGCGTGTCGGTGGAGGCCACGAACTCGGCCGGGCGGAACTCCGGTACGTCTTTCTGCGGGGTCACCCAGGCGGCGATGTCGGCGCTCAGCAGGGCGGACGCGTACTGTCTCGCGGTCTCATAGATGCCGTCTCGGGTTTCGGGCGGGCCCTCAACCGTGCCCTTCAACTGGGCTGCGACGGAGGAGAATCCGTGGTCGCGCAGGATGTCGAGCGGTCGCCGGTCGGCGGGGAAGGCCAGCCACTGCATCACGTCCGTGATCGGGCGGTTGTCGAGGGCCGCGGCCAGGAACAGCTGCGACAAGATGTTGGATCCGGCCTTTGACCAGAAGTCGCCCTGCTGGGAGGCGTCCACGGACGCGGCGAGGAAGTGGCCGGCGAGCCGGTTCGCTCCCTCCAGGGACTTGGCGTCCGCAAGGGGGTTCCACCACATGGTGCGGGGTGCGTGGGCGATCTGCTGGGGGTCCATCGACCACACCCGCCCCACTCGACTGCGGGCGTCGGAGCAGGTCGTATAGGCGTCGCCGGCGGCCTTGTTACTGGTCAGGAGTACGGCGCCGGGCGCGGCCAAGATGGACGGGATCGCCAGCGAGGTGGTCTTCCCGGAGCGCGGTGCCATGATCGCCACCGCGACGTCCTCGTACCCCATCCGGATCTCGGTCCGGGTGCCCAGAAGGTTGCCCAGGAGGACTCCGGTGTCCGAGGCCTCGATGCGGTCGGCGTCCTTCAGGCTGGGGCGCAGGCTGCGGGCCTTTGCGGTGATCGCCTTGGCCAGGAGCGGCTCGATGTCTCTGGCCTTGGCGGTGCCCTGGACCCGGCGCTTGTTCTTCCCGCCGAAGGCGTCCTTGTGGCGGCTCCACCACACGCCGCCGACGGCGGCCAAGGCGATCAGGGCGAGTACGGGGAGGATTCGGGCACCGAGGAGCAGGGACGCTTCCCCCATGCCGGGCCAGAGCTGGTCGGGACGGATGAGGGCGTCGGCGGGCCGGTAGCCGGCCCAGGGGTGCCCGGTGAGCAGGGCGGTGAGGTTCCCGCCGAGCCAGGCGAGATGGGAGAGGGGGATGGCGACGGCGAAGACCCCGAGGAGGACCTTGAAGGCTGTGTCGTAGCCGTCGGAGGAGGAGCTGGACTGGGACAAGGCGCGCTGTTCCGTGGAGGGGGCGGGGGACGAAAGGGGTCAGCGGGTGCGGCGGTGCAGCGACCCGCCGGGCGGCTGCGGCGGCAGCGGTGTGCCGGTGCGGTGGGCGGCGAGGCGGTCGGTCCGGTCCCACAGGGCGTACTCGGCCTGATGGGCGGGAACGCGTTCGCGGGCGATGCGGACGCTGTACCGGAGGAAGGGCGCCATTGCCTTCTCGTCACGCAGCAGCGGCTCGGTGGAGACCATGCCGGCGAGGACGGCGGCGGACAGGTGGGGCGGGGTGTGGTCGGAGAAGCACGCCCGCCAGGCCGGACGGGCGGTCTGTTCGGACGCCCAGGGGCCGTCGTGGGCCGTGACCTCGATGTTCATCGCGCCGAGCGGGTGCCGGGAGACGGTGACGAATCCGTCCGGGGAGGAGATCTGGTGGTCCAAGACGGAGTGCTTCCACCCAGCGTGCTCCAGGACCTGCATCGGATCGGCGGGGTTGTCGGCTGCGTTGGTGGTGAGGGCGTCGGTGGCCGCGGCGACTATCTCGGCCGGGGTGCCGGCGCCGAAGCGCATGGTCCACGCCTTCTCGGTGCTGCTTCCGGTGTGGTGCAGGGTCCACCAGTGCTCGTCCGGGTCCGGTGACAGCAGCAGTTCGGCTTGGCGGTCGCGGCGGGTGAGCCGTACGACCGGGCTGAGGGGGATGTGGGCCGGCTGCCAGCGGAAGGCCTTTTGCAGCGGGGCGGTCACCCATCGCGGATCCCCGCCGCCGGCCAGGTAGCGGGGAACGAGCTGGGCCAGCACCGGCGGCTTCTTGGCCCCGCTCACCGCTGTGCGCCTTCCCTGAGGGAGAGGGCGATGTGGTTCGCGGTGACCGTACGGCGTGCGACGGCGAGTTCGAGGTTGTCGGCGTGCGTGGCGAACAGGCCGATTCGTGCGGAGCGGAAGACGGCAAGACGGGCGGCAATCTCCTGGTGGCCGGGGACGGTGGCGTTGCCAGAGAGGACGGGTTGGGGCACGGGCGGGCCTTTTCGAGGGTTCAGGGGCGGGATGCGCGGGAGGATGCCGGGCTTGCTGGGGCGGCGGCCGGGACCGGCAGGTGGGTGGTGAGACGGGTGCGGCGCTGGGTGCGTGCCCGGGCCCGGGCGGCGTCGATGCGGGAGAAGTGGGCTTCGACCGCCTGCTCCGGGGTGAGCGGACTGTTCTCCTGCCGGGCTGCGTAGTGGTCGAGGTCGTGCATGCCGCGCAGGACGGGGGCGGTGGAGACGAGCTGCTCGGCCAGGCCGGCCATGAGGTGGTCCGGGACCCGGCCGCTGATCCAGATCTTCCAGATCGGGGGGCCGCTGTGCTCGGGCTTGGCCTCGATGCGCCACGCGAGGTGGTCGGGCGAGTCGTTGAAGATGGGACGCAGTTCGGCCCGGATCGGCAGCCTCGGGTCGGGCGAGAGGGCCTCGCCGGTTCCCTCCGGGCGGAGCTCTACGCTCCAGCCCGCCTTCTGCATGTGCCCCCACGGCCCGGTGTCGCCTCGGCGAGGGCCGTCGAAGAGCCGGTCGGTGAATCCGGCGATGATCTCCGTCGGCACCATCCGGTCGAAGGAAGCGTTCCACGTCCAGTCGACTGAGTGGATCCGCCACCAGGAGCCGGAGGTGAACGGGTCGATCACCATGTGGTGCCGGCTCTCGTCAGGGCCGGTGAGGGCGATCCGTGGATCACCGGGGGTGGAGGTGAGGGTCCACCCGGCGGCGAGCAGGGCGTGGGTGACGTGACGGGGGTCGCCGGGCCCCGCGAGGTGGCGGGGCGTTGTCTCGAAGGGGATCTTCGTGTGGTGGTCGTTGGCGTACGAGGCCCGCTGGGCGGGGCTTACTGTCACGGGGCCGTCTCGGCGGGGCTCGTACGGACGGGCGCGGTGCGCAGGGGTTCGAGGGTGAGGTCGAGCAGGCGCAGGTCCTGCAGGACGGACGCGGCCTCGATGTATTCGCCCAGGGTCGCCTCGACTGTGTCGGTGCGGGGGACCGTGGTCTCCTGGGCGAGGTAGCGGGCGATGCCGCGCAGCGCTTCGCCGAGGCGCACCGCAGTGCCGGTGTCCGCGTCGACGAGTGCCGCGATCAGGGCGAGGGCCTCAGCCGCGTGCGGGCCGGTCCGCAGGTAGGCGGTAAGGAGGTGCAGGGTGTGCGCGGAGGCACGGATGTCCTCGGCGGACAGCCGGGTCGTGTGTCCGTCACTCATCAAAAGCTCCAGGGGATTGAGGCCGGTTCAGCGCCGCTGTGGTGTAGGGCCGTGGCCGGGAGGGGGGGTACGCCGGAGCGGGCGGCTGGGGCCGGGCGATTCATCGGGTTTTCGCGTAGCCGGACGCCTTGGCCCCGGTGCGGGCGTGGGAGGAGACCCAGTTGCGGCTCCAGGCTGCGGCGCGGGCGGCGGAGAGGCGGGTCTGCTGCCAGGCGCCGAGCTGGTCGGGCAGGACGGACACGGAGGTGACGCGGATGCGGTTGCTGAGCGGCACGTGCCCGAGCGGGCGCATCACCGGCTCTTTGTCGGCCAGGGCCGTGGTCAGGGACTGCACCAGGTGCAGCGGCGTGCTCGCGGTGGCCTGCGCGTTCCATACGGGCCCGTGCTCGTTGCGGGCGCCGACCCACCAGTGGTTCTGGCTGCCGTCACCGCCGGGTTGGACGTACTGCACGACGGCGTGCCGGTCGGGGCTCTGGGCGACGAAGTAGTCGTCCTGCTGCATGCTCCAGGACTTCTCGGTGAGCGGCGCCCACACGTTCGGGGCGTGCGCCGAGCGCGGCTTGGTCAGCGCATCGGTCAGGCCCGCCACGATCTCCACCGGGGTCTGCGGGGTCAGGGTGACCTGCCAGGCTGGCTGATGTCCGTGCGCGGCACCGTGGACCTGCCATCCGCCCGGCGGCTGATAGGCCACGCGCACCATCTGGTCGGGCGAGTCGAAGGCGAGCATCGTGCCGGAACTGCGGGCGATGTCCTTCCAGCCCGACGCGCGCAGGAACTCGCCGACGTGGCGCAGGTCTCCGCCGCCGGCCAGGTAGCGGGGCTCGACCAGGTAGTGCTGCTGGGCCTGGCCCCAGCCGGCCCACTGCTGTCTCTTGCTCAACGGTGCCTCCCCCGCGCCACCAGGGCGGTGGCCTGCGTGGCGGCCGGTGAGGACGTGGTCAGGGCTCGGCGCGAGGCGATCTCCTCGAACACGTCCTGGTGTTCGTCCAGGTCGAGGCCGAGGTCGTGCAGTGTGTTGGCGGTGCGCCCGAGTGCCAGCCACATCTCCGCAGGGAAGACGCCGCTCTGGGCGTGGTGCTTGGTGACGTAGGTGCCGGTGCCGACCAGGGCTGTCAGCCTGCCGAGGATGCCGTTCTCGGAGTCCAGGACCTGCTGGAGGATCTGTGCGGCCTGCTGGGGCCCGGCCTGGGACAGGTGCGCGGAGAGCTGGTCGAGCTGGCGGGTGATGCTGCCGGTGAGCGCGGCGGCGGTTGGGGTCATGGGCGGTCCAGGGGGCTGTGCCGTACCCCCGACGGTGGTCAGCGGGGCTGGCGGTGGATGGAGGCGGCCGGAGGTGCGGTGCGCGGCGGAGGCGCGAGCCGAGGCCGGTCGGGACCTGCGGCCTTGACGACGGCGGCGCGCAGGTAGCGGCGCAGCAGGAAACGGGCGAGCCGCGGCCGGGTGGCGGCGTTGAGCGGTGGGACGCGCGGCCGGTGGCCGGTACTGCCGACGGATGGCTGGGCGTGGGCTGGGTGGTGCCGGGGCGTAAAGGTCACCGGGCGCGGGTGGCGGTCCGGGCACCGGGCGGGGGAGTGGGCAACGTGGCCTCCGCGGCAGGACGGACGGCGGCGCGCAGCACGGTGGCGAAGCCGAGGCGTGCGAGGCGGGCTCCGGCCGCCTGGACGGCGTGGGCCTGCGCGCGAGTGTCGTCCCCGGAGAGCACATAGGCGCCTGCCGTGGTGTTCCACGCGAACCCTTCGGACACCAGGGCTTCGGCTGCGGGCCGGGCGGTGGTGACGGCCGCGAGGGAACCGCCCTCGAGCCACGTCATCACCACCTGCTGCGGCTGAGCACCGGCGGCGGGGAGGGGCTGCGGGGGGTTCATCGCGTTGTGCCGGACCTGGGCGAGCGCGATGTCGTATCGGGGCAGCAGGTCGGCGGTGATGGCGCGGGCGGCGCGCTCGGCATCGGCAGGCACGGCGATCCCGTCCGGTTCGCGGACCCCGGCGAACGCCTCCGGGGCGACGCCGCCCGGAGCCATGGTGGCCACGAGGAACTCCTCGTCATGCCGGGGATGAAGGGTGACGTACAGGCGGGTGCCGTCGTCGCGGATGAGGTGGGCGTCTGCGCCCAAGGCGTACTCGGCGAGGGCGGCGGCCACTTCGTTGAGGTCCCAGACCTCTTCGGCGTGCAGGAACTGGTCTTCGTGCCGCTGGTGTTGGTGGTGGTGCACGGTCCAGTTCCCGGGGAGTTCCTCGGAGAGGTTGGTGGCGAACGACTCCACGTCGCGGCTGTCGTCGTCGGGCAGGGTGCGGGGGGCGGGCATGGGCTCCTCGAACATGGGGCGGGGGTCATCGGGTCCGTCCGGAGGCGGTAGGGGCTGGTGCGGCCGGCGGGGCGGCGGGCAGTGACGTGCCCGGCCGGGCTGGGGCCGTGCTGCGGTCGGCGAGCTCTGCGCGGGTGTGCAGCAGGTCGGCGGCGATGGGACCGAGCCGGTGCTCGGCCAGGTAGCGCATGCGGGCCGCGACGTGCCGGTCCGCAGGTCCGCCGAGGCCGTCGTAGACGGCGGCAATGGAGTGAAGGAGCTGGTCCAGGGCGGCGAGGATGCCGTCGTGCGCGGCGGTCACCTCCTCCAGCCGGTCGGATACCTCGGCCGGGCCGGCCGCGTCGCGGATGGCCGCGGCGAGGTTGGCAATGGACCGGCCGTCCGTGACGTAGCGGTCCTGTGTCGTCTCCGTCGCGTATTTGGCGTCGGCCTCGACCCGGTACCCCGCCGCCTGGAGCCGGGCGACGGCGAGCTGCGCCACTGCGGCCTGGTCCGCCGGCAGAACGGTCGGCGACATCCGGTGCCAAGTCGTGCCCCGCACCTCGCGGAGGAAGAAGGTGCGTTCCAGGATGCCGTGAGCCAGTCCATCACCGCCGCGGGCGATGATCCGGCCGGTGCCGATGTCCCGGGCGACCGTGACGGGTGCTGCCTCGCGAGGGGTCGCCGGCTCGTTCACCGTACGGCCGCCCGCGATGCGGCAGGTGCCTGGACCGGCCGGGTCGGCGCAAGGGCGGCCGAAGGCTCAGAGGGCTGGAGGCGAGAGGCGATCTCGCCCAGCTGCTCCTGCAGCCCGTACAGGCGGCGCGCTGTCCAGAACAAGTCCCTTGCCGCGGCTTCGGTTTGGTCGCCGGGCAGCGTGGCGGCCTGCCGACCGACCTCTTCCACGAGCTGCCGCACTGTGGAGATCGGGCCCGACTGCTCGGCGGCGAGCTGCCGCAGGATTCCCGCGAGCGGGCCGGTCGCGGTCGGCACCCGCGGAGAGGCGACGTGCTCCAGCCCGGGCGCCCGGTCCCGGCGCGGGGAGTCCTGCTGCTGGCTGGAGTGCAGGAGGAGGTCGGCCTCGAGGCTCCGCGCCTCGGCGACCAGGGTCTGCAGGAGGCGTCGGGGCTGGGCACTCCAGGTGCCGTCGAGGCGGATGAGGTTGGCGATCACGTCCAGGCGCCCGGGCTGAGCCTGGACGGCGATCCACTGGCAAGCCTGGTCGTCTCCGGGTGGCGCTATACCGGCGACACGGGCGATCCGGTATCCGATCTCTGACCACTCGGCGTGGTTCAGCTCCCGGTCCAGCGGATGCATGTGCGCGGTGACGTGGAGTATTGCGCGCCGGTCGCCGTCGGGCCCGGAGGCGAGCGGGTGCTCCAGCGACGGGCCGGCGAGATGGTCGGCCCACGTTGTCGAGCTCCAGGTTTCGTCCTCGTCGTTGTAGTGGTCCAGCCGGTTCGAGTGGGCGACCACCGTGTCGCCGGGCGCGGTGGTCAGGCCCTCGTTCAGACTGATCTCTCGTCCGAGCGCCTCGGCGAGGGCATCCTCGGCGGTCACGTCACGGGAGTGGATTGCAATGATCATGGTCTCGCTCGGGGATTGCATATTGAACGGATGGCAGAACGCCCGCGCCTTCGGGGGCGCCGGTTACGGCCGTGGTCAGCGCCCGGGCTGGGTGTCGGCGACGTGGACGAGCTGGTTGAGCGCGGTCAGGGAGTACCAGCTGCAGTCCACGACGTCCTCGCCGTCCCCGAGGCGCTTGACCAGGTACTCCCGCAGCGACTTCTGGTGCATCAGGCACTCCGGGCACCGCTTGGACAGGTGCACCAGGTAGCGGGGGTGGGCCGTGACGTAGGAGCGGTCGCCGCCGTTGGGGTCGAGCAGCCGCCACCCGTCCTCGTCGGTCGGGGTGTGCCAGGAGGGGGCCACGACCCTCATCGCGTCGCCCCACAGCTCCCCGCCGGCGGCACCCTTGAGGATTACGACGTGCTCGCCGGGACGGAAGTGCTGGTGGGTGATGTCCCGCTCCGGGGTGAGCGGGTCGGGCGGCAAATACACGGGGCTGGTCTCGGGCACGGCGGTCCTTCCACGAAGACGCTGGGCGGCGGTGGAAGACAAAGGGTCCGGAGAATCCCCGATTTCCGAAACCGGGACTTCGCCGCTATATTGCGCGCCGCGCGGCTACCGGAACGGGTTCTCCGTGGACCGGTCGCGGTCGTCGGCGGCCTCTAGCAGCTCGGGAAGATCGCTCCCTTCGGCCTCGCGCTGGTCGACCCACCACCCGGCCCTCGTCAGCAGCCGGACCTGCTCCTCCAGCTGGGCCCAGTCGGCTTCGTCCCAGGTCCCTTCGGTGACCAGCGCGGTGTACGCGCGGGTCACCAGCTGGTGGCGGGTCCGCTCGCCCCATCCCAGGATCTTTTCCGGCCCCTCCAGGGGCGGCATGTCGAACTGGGTTGCCCAGTTGGCGGCGGCGGCCTGTTCGTCCGCCCGCTTGGCGGCAAGCCACTCGGCCGTACTGGCGGCATCAGCCTGGTGATCGGCCCGCCAGCAGTCGGTGCACTGCCGGGCGGCGAGCCATCGGGCGTATCCAGCGCGCTGGTCCGCCGAACGATCGGACAGATCACGGGTGCTGGTGTGTCCACAGCTGTGGACGATCTCAAAGGACCTGGGGATGTCCACGGAGAACTCCTTGCAACAGAAGGGGGTTGAGAGGGCTGGACCGGTCGGTATGGCGAGGCGGCCAGGAAGCCGGGGCGGGCCCTGGGTTGTCGGCGCCCGCAACCCAGCGGGGCGAAATCGCGCCCTGGAGGGCGGGGCAGTCTGGTCAGCGGGAACGCGCTGCGCTCAGCGTGGGCGTAGGTCCCGGCACGGGGCGGGTGGCCGCTGGCGGTGCGAGCGTGGGCCGGTCGGGGTTCCGGGCGAGTTCGAGTAGCTGGTCCCCCTCGGTGAGCCAGAGCGACATCGCGACCGTGTCGTTCTGCCCGTCCGACTCCAGAGTTGCCTCGAAGGCGTCGAGGAACGCCGCCTCGTGTTCAGACAGCTGCCGAGCCTGGCGTCGGCGTACGTGAGTGATGAGACGCGGGGCCTGGCTGCGGAACCTGGCCAGCGCCCCGGCCAGAGCGGGATCGAACGGTTCGAGGATCTCGCCGGGTTCATAGGATTCCTGGGCCCAGCGCAGGTCTTCTTCGGCCGCGGCGAGCTGACCGCGCTGGAGCTTGGCGGCGTAATCCGGCAGCAACCGGCCCCGTCCGGCGGCGGCAATCGCGTCGATGGTGGGTGCGGTGACGCAGGCGGGCCCCTCGGAGATGACCGTGTCGATTTCGTCGGGCCCGGGGAGCATGGCACCGACCACGTAATGGCCGTGCCACACATCATGGACGAGGGTGAGCCAGGTGTCGGCGCTGTCGCGCCGCAGATGGGCGGTGGCTGACGGACGCCTGGTCAGGGCGCCGTGGAGCGCTCCCTCCGAAGGGCCGGAAGCCCATACCCACTCAAGCAGGCCGTTCTGTGCATGGGGATCCGGGTGGGCGGTCACCGTAACCGTCCACCGCCCGGGCAGGGTACGGGCGATTCGGTCAGCGACATCGCCGAGGAAGGGCTGCTCGCTGAGGACGACGGCGACGTCGAGGTCCTGCGCGCTCTGACGTAGCTGGTGCAGTGCTTCGCGGGCCTGACTCGCATCGGTGAGGGGCAGTTGGTGGGTTCCGTACTGGTCCGTGGTGAATCCGGCGAGGGTCAGGCAGGTCTCGGCCCACTGGTGACGGCTTCCGGATGCGTGACCGGCCAGGGTGCCGGCAGTGGTGCGGTGGAGGGTGATGGTGGCAGTCGGCGACAGGGCAGGAGTCCTTGGGGCGAGGTCGGGGTCGTGTCGGTGCGGCGTGAGGGTCAGGCCGGGGTGGGGCCCTTCGCGGTCACCGTGTTCGTCTGGCAGCCGAGGAGTGGGTGCCGAGGGCGGGTACGGGCACGGACGCAACCTGGGGAGCATTCACGCGGTGCTGCGGAGGTCGTGCGGTGGCGGCCCGGGCGATGCGAGCTAGTCGTTCGGCCGCGGAGTTCCCCCGGGTCGGGGCGTTCGGAGGGGCGGTTTCGGCTGGATCGAGGGAGAGGTCCGCTTGCACGGTGAACCCACGTCGGCGGAGGTCATGGACGGTCTGCCGGGCGCGGCGCCGCAGGTCGTGATCGGGCTGGGTCAGCCGGAACAGATCCGATTGGCCCGGCAGGGGTTCGAACTGCTCGCGCTCCAGGTACCAGGCGGCGAGGTGGGAAGTGATGGCTGTGCTGGGACGGGCGACCACACCGTGCTCGGCGTCCAGCCCGAAATGGAAGTGCGGTTGCATGGGGCGTCCTGATGGTCGGGGAAGGTCATCGGCTGCGGGGCGTTCGCCCGACCCGATCACCGGGGAGGGCGGGCGCGGCTGCGCCGGCAGTGGGAAGCGCGGGCCGGACCGTGGAAGCAGGGCCGACGGGGCGAGTGGCGTGTGCCTGGCGCAGTAGGGCCGGCGCGCCGGTCCGCCACCGGCGGAGGATCTCGGCTGTGCCGGGCTGCAGGGCTGGGGGCGAGGAGGGCGCCGCTGGCCACGAGGGTTCCGCCACGTCCGGGTGAAGGAGCTGGTGGAGCCGATCTAGGGAGGCGGAGTCCTCGGCGCCCGCCACAGGGCGCACGCGGGAGAGGAGCGCAGCGGCGTGGGGGCGCAGTCGGCGCCACTCCACGGAGCCTTCTTCGAGGTACTGCTGCTGGGTGTGTCCGAGCGTGGCCGGGTCCAGGCGGGTGCCGTCGCTGTAGCGGCCGGAGTGCTGGATCGCCGTCCATGCCGTGTGGAGTTCCTCGAGCCTTCCGTGTGCCGCTTCGACGGCGTCCAGCAGCCGTTCGTGGACAGCCTGTTCGTACGCGGGCAGGAACGTGCTGGTGACCAGGCCGGCGGCATGGGCCGTGTCGGAGGGCAGCACGATCGAGGTGGGGGCGTGCGGGTCGGCGTAGTTGTCGTCGAAGGTGGCGCTGGCGAAGGAGCCGAGCAGGTATTCGTCGGTGCTGCCGGGCCGTTCGGCCAGGAGGACTTCGATGCCTGCGCCGTTGGTGAGCTGGGCGGCGTACGGGATGCGGATGTGCTCCACGCAGTCGATGAGTTCGCCCGCGTCCCACAGGAGGGGGACGAGGTCTTCCTGCCACACCGGGTGCGAGTAGACCTCGACCTTCACCGTCCACTGCCCGGGCAGGCAGTCGGCGAGCGCGGCGGCATAGTCACCGAGGTAGGTGCGGGGGCCGCCGAAGAGGTGGACGCGGTGCCGGCGTGCGGTATGGGCGAGGGCGCGCAGGATGGGTGCGGCGGTGTCCACGTCGCGCAGGGCGTACGTGCGTCGGGGCGCCGCTCGAATCCGGGCGTGAGCTGAGTGCGGTGTTGACCCAGGGGTACTGCTCGCCCACGGGGACGGCGACCAGGCCGTCGGCCGGGCTGACGGCGAGGATGATCTGTGCCTGGCCCCTGGAACGGGGCGTCGTACGGGCGTCCATGCTCACGTCCGGCTGGTGAGGGCGTTGCGCAGGCCGTGCCCGAACGCGTGGGCATGGCGGCGGGCGGCCAGCTCCAGCTCCTCGTACTGCTCGCCGCGGGTCATCTGGCCGTCGTGCTTGCGGTACCGGTAGACGGGCAGCGGGAGCAGCACGCCGGGGGCCAGCGCGGTGACGCCGACGGCCGCCATGTAGTCCTCGCCCTGGACGAGGCCGCCCATGCCGCCGGCCGCGCGGACCAGGCGGGTGCGGGCCAGGATGGTCGTCGGCCCGACGGGGATGGTGTCCTGCGGCCGGGGCCAGTACGTCACCACGTCGCCTGCGGCGTGGTAGCCGGGCGGGGCCGGGCATTCCCACAGACGGCGGGAACCGTCGGGCAGCCAGTCCTCGCTGTATCCGGCGACCCACCCGAGCTCGTCGGTGAAGGTCTCCAGGCGTACACCCAGGCTCCAGTCGGGGAAGACGTCATCGTCGTCGGCCCAGTTCACGAATTCGGTGCGGACCTCGTTCAGGCCGAGGTTGCGGGCGCAGGCGGCGCCGACCGGCCGGGGCAGGGCGAGGATCCGGACCCGGGGGTCGGCGGTGACCGGGGCTGGCACAAGGGCGGGGTCGGCGCCGTCGAGGACGAGGACTGCCTCCCAGGGCACGGTCTGCCGGGTGAGGCTGGCGTGCATCTCCTGCAGGTAGGGCAGGCGCTCGGGGCGGAGCTGGGTGGCGATGACGACGGTGATCTGCGCGGCGGACAGAGACTTCTCCGGAGTGCGTTCCATGGACGGGGCGTTCAGCGGGTGATCCGCGGTCGGGCGGGTGCGGGTGCTGGGGCGAGCGGCTTGGTGATCTTCAGTGGGGTGGCGGGGGCCTGGATGGGCGCGGGCCGGTTCGAGTCCCACAGCGAGGGGGTGCCGGAGATCCGGGAGAGGGGGTCGGTGTCCCAGGGCACGATGGGTCCGGCGTCGTACCAGGTCAGGGCGATGACCTCGATGCCGTGGTCGTGCAGGACGTAGCCCCATTCCAGGCCCATGGCATCAGCGTTGGTGTCGGTGACCGGGATCGGCTCCGCGGGGGTGCCGTCTACGTTGAACACGTTGTCGAAGGGCGCACTGGGGCCGAGGTCGCCGTGGGGGTCGAGCCGCTCCAGGACGTTGTCGGGGGCCCTGTCCAGGAGGTCCATGCCGAGCTGCTTCCAGTCGTGGGGTCCATCGATGAGGTGCCGGCGCAGGGCGTCGAGGTCGCCGCCGAAGCGGTAGCGGGCGGCGCCGAGCAGGAGGGGGAGCTGGTGGTCGGGGTAGCCGTCGTAATGGCAGTAGATGCCTTCGTAGCCGGTACCGGTGGGGCGGGCGATGAAGCTGCGGGTGCTGATGGCGGTTCCTTCGTGCAGGTGGTCAGCGGGCGTGGGCGGCAGGCGCTGCGGGCAGTGCGGGTACCGGCCGGGCCACGGCCGGTGGGCGAGGCGGGAGCGTGACGGTGGGCGTGGCGTGGCGCAGGTTCACGCCGATCCCGTGCGCGACGAGCCGGAGGGCGACGGCCTGGATGCGTACGGCGCGGTCGGCCTCGCCGTAGGAGGCGGGGAGGAGGAACGCGGCCTGGTGGGGCAGGTACTGGGATCCGTGGACGTACAGGGTTTCCCTGGCTTCCTCCGGGACGTCCTTGTACGGCGCTCCGAGCGCTCCGTCCTAGTACCAGGTCAGGGTGAGGGTTCGGTCGACCTGTGGCGGGGCCTTGCGGTGCGGGGGCTCGGGCTGGTCGACGCGGCTGCGGCGCACCGCGTCGCGGGCGGCTTCGTAGCGGGGCAGCAGCCGCCGCGCGATGTGGGCGGCGGCCCGGACGGGATCGTTGGGGACCGCGATCCCGTTGGGTTCCTCGACGCCCACGAAGTGGTGCGGCTCGATGTCGGGGCCGAGCGGGGCGACGACGAACTGGCCAGGCCGCAGCGGCCGGTCGGTGACGTAGAGGTGCTGGCCGTCCGGGCCGTGGAGTACGGCCTCGTGGCCCAGGACGTACTGGCTGACGATGTACTCGACGTGGCCGCGGTCCCAGAGACGTTCGATGGTGGCGAACTGGTCTGGGTAGGTGGGATGCTGCTGGTATTCGCTTGTCCACTGTCCGGGGAGACGGGCGGCGAGCGCGGAGGCGAACAGGGACAGGTCGGCGCGTGCTGTGGGCATGGGTTCCCGGGTTGGTTGAACGTTTCTTCGGTCAATGCATACGGGCGTCTGTGTCGAAGAGCTGCAGCTCGGCGGGGTGCAGCTGGTGCTGGACCACGAAGCTCCGACCGGCGACCTTCCATAGGCCTCGGCCACGGCTGAGGTGGGATAGCGCCGCGGTTTCGACGCTGGTCAGCCCGAGGAGTCCAGCGGCGGCGTGCAGTTGGTCGGTCTCCTGGCGGTAGATCACGCGGGTGCTGCAGTCGGCGAGCAACCCCTCGGCCAGCGCGCGGCTTTGGCTGCCGGCGTCGCCCGCGGTCAGCAGGTCGGACAGCCGGTGGATGACCATGGCGTTGGCGATGCCCAGGCCGCGGGAGAGCTTCCACTGGGCCTGCATGCGCATCAGGAGGGCCGGATGCCTCATCAGTCTCCACGCCTCGTCGTAGATCACCCACCGCCGGCCGCCGTACGGGTCGGTGAGCGCGGCTTCCATCCATGCCGAGGCGCACGTCATGGCCAGGACCAGTGCGGTGTCGTCGCTGCCGCCGAGGCGGGAGAGGTCGATGGACAGCATCGGGCTGTACGGGTTGAAGGCGCTGGTGGAGGGCGCGTCGAACATCCCGGCCAGGTCTCCGAAGACCAAGCGGCGCATGGCGTGGGCGAGATCGCGGGCGGCCTCCCCGAGCCGTCCGGCCAGCAGCCCGCCGGCAAGGTCGAGGCCGGGCCCGTCGGCCAGGGCGTGGGCGATGTCGCCGAGCAGCGGGGGCCGGCCACTGGCCGCTGCCCGGGCGGAGGCGGCGTCGAGCGCCACGTCGAGCACGGTGTGCTCCATGGGCAGAAGGTCCCGGCCCAGCACGGTGCGGGCCAGGGAGCCGAGCAGCAGCAGACGGCGCTTGCGGACCTCGCCCTCCCACTCCGCCTCCGGCACGGACGCCGGCCTAGGAGCCGCGTCCAAAGGATTCAACCTCCCGGGTAGCCCGGGCCCCAGCGCGATGGACGTTCCGCCCAAGGCGGCGGCCACCGCGCTCCATTCGCCCTTGGGATCGCATGGGACGTACACCCGGTAGCCGAAGGCGACGGACCGCAGGGCCAGGCTCTTGGCCAGGGCGCTCTTGCCCTGCCCGATCACCCCCGCGAGCAGCAGGTTGGGGTTGGTGAACCCCTCCACTTTTCCGTACAGGGAGAACGGGTCGAAGGTGAAGCTGCCCTCCGCATGCAGGGCGCGGCCGATATAGATGCCGTCGGCGCCGAGCCCGCCTTCGGCGAGGAACGGGTACGCGGCCGAGGCAACGGCGGTGGTCATCCGGTGGGCGGGGAGTTTGAGGCGGCTGCCGCGGGCGGACGCGCGGCCGGGGCGCCCGGCGAGCGGGTAGACGGCATCGGGGTAGGCCGCCTCGGTGGGCTGCTGCTCCGCGTCTGCGCCGGCGGCGGTGCTTGCGCGGGCTTCGGCTCGGGCCGTCTGCTTGCGAAGCGCCCGACGCTGGGCGCGGTCGAGGGTGTGCGGGGTGAACAGGGGAGTGGCGCTGGCGCGGCGGTGGGACAACGGTGCTCGCTCGTTTCCGGGACGGGGTGTTCAGGACGCCGGTATGGCGAGGTCGGCGGCCGTGGTCTTGCGCCGAATGGCGTGGGAGGCGGCCAAGTGACGCTGGCAGATGGTCAGCACGGGCGGGCCTTCCGGGAGCCGCTCGGGGTGGCAGTCGCTGCCGCCGGGGGCCGCGGCGGGCACCAGGTGGAAGGCTGCGTGGACGGCGTCGGCTGCCTGCCAGAGGCGTGCGTGGGCGGTGGCCAGGTGCCGTCCGGAGGCGGGGCGCTCGGGCCGGGTGCGTTCAGCGATCTGGTCCAGCAGCCGGTGCAGGGCGGTGAGGTGGGCGTGCAGACTGTCGAGGTGAGGCCGGTCGGCGGGCCGGGCGCTCTCGCCGACGGTGGTCTGTGCGGTGAGGGTGCGCGTGTGGTGGCGCAGGCCGGCGGTTGCCGCCCGCAGATACGGGTGGGCGTCGCTCGTGGGGAGGGCGTCGCTGCGGTCGTCAGGTGACAAGGGCTTCTCGCGGGGGATGGACGCCAAGATGGCGGGCGGGCGGGTTAGAGGGTGTTGCGGGCCAGCGGGAGAGCGCCGGCGGTGAAGGCGTCCGTCTGCTGGTAGATCAGGCGCCGCAGGTCGACCTGGGCGCCGGCGGCAGCCGTTTCGATCTGCGCGCAGGCGGCGTCCAAGTGGGCGTCGGTGTCGGCGGAGACGGTGAGCAGCCCGGTCAGGGCGACGTCCGCGTGCCCGGAGATCAGCTGCTTCTCGCGGGTCTTGACGTCCGCGTACTCGACGTTGTCCGCTTCGGATTCCACCTGGCCGCGGCGGCGGCGTTCGGAGGCGTCCGCGATGATCGCGGCCTTGCGGCGCTGGACATCGCGCAGGGCGGAGTCGATTCCCTGGGGGGCGTAGATGAGGGAGAAGGTGCGCCGTACACCGGTGCTGAACATGATGTTGTGCAGGAATCCGGCGTGACTCTCGACCCGCGGCCAGTTCTCGATCCAGTAGGTGGTGTGCCGGGCGGAGTCGGTGATCACCCGGTCGGTCTCCTCGACCTGGGCGACGGGGCCGGCGGCGGCCGGGTCGGCTTCGGCGCGGCCGGTGGAGGACCACTGCTGGAGGCGCGCGGTGGAGGCGGGGTCGTAGGCGGTCCGCAGCACGGCTGCGATCTCCCGCGGCCCCAGCCAGCCGGTGACGGTGAGACCGGCGCCACGGGCGGCTTGGGCGACGGACGCGGTGGTCTGCGCCATGACGGTGAAGGCACCGTCGAGTCCGCCGCCGGCCTGGCTGACCAGGCGTTTGGCGGCTTTGAGGTCCAGGGCGATGGCGAGGTAGGCCTCGTGCGGGGCGGCAGCCGGGCCGGCGGATTCGACGAGCGCGGAGTAGATCTGTCCGGCGACGGGTGCCTGGGGGTTGCCGTGCTCGGCCCAGTGCCGGGCGAGGCTGTCGCCGGAGTCCGGGACGGTGCGCTCCAGCACCTGGACGGTGGCGACGTGCCCGGTCCGGGCGATGCCCGCGAGCGCCCGGCCCCACGCGGCGACGTTGGCGTTCTGGGTGGCGGGATCGAGCAGGGCGAAGGCGCGGGAGCTGACCTTGGCGACGGCGGTCAGGGTCTGCCGGTGGGGGTCGTGGACGGCGGCGGCGCCTGACGCGGAGGTGGCCACCCGCAGCGAGGCGGTCGTTCCGGGCAGGTGGAGCAGCCCTTCGATCCGCGGCCGGGAGACCGGCCGGGCCCGCCACACCGTCTGCCCACTCCGGCGGCGCTGGGCGTAGCGGGCGACGAGCGGCGCCCAGTCGATCAAGGACCGGCCCTCGCGTCGTACTCCGACCAGGACGGCGGTGGTGATCCACAGGGGGGCCAGGACGACGGCGCCCATCAGGCCCGAGGTCACCACGGTGACCAGGAGGAGCGCGAGGGCCGAGGAGACGAGAGCGAGCTGCGGGAGGCTGAGGCCCAGCAGGATGCCGCGCCGGGACCGGTGGGGGAACTTGACGGTGAGAGGGAGAACTTCGGAAGACAAGGTTCGGGTCCGGGTCGGGTCAGGCCGGGGCAGGGCTGATGGGAGGGCGGGCCCTGCCCCGGGCGGGGCTGATGGGGTTACAGGCCGGTCGGCGAGGTGGACTGGGAGCTGTCACCGGCGGAGGGGGCTCCGTGGGCCGGAGGCATCGGATCGGAGGGAGCACTGCTGCTCCACTCGCCCTGCTGGCCACCGGCGCCGCCCCAGCTCGGCGGACCGCTGTCCTGACCGCCGCCCTGCCCTGTGCTGTTCTGGGTCTGCGGGGTGCCGGACTGCTCCATGAGGTCACGGAAGCCGCCGCCGGAGTCGTCCTTGTCCATGCTTATTCCGCCGGTGGGATTGGCGGCGATGTCGCCGGGGAAGCCTCCGCCGCCTGCGGCCTGGGTGCCGCCCGCGACCCCGGCACCGGCTGCCGCGCCGCCGGTGCCCGCAGTGGCTGCTGCGGAAGCGACCTTGCGTCCGGCGTTCTCGGCGTGCTGGCGGGCCATCTGGGCACCTGCACCGCCGGCTCGGTGAATCTGCTCACCGTCTGTGCCTTCGCTCGCCCAGTGGACGAACTTGAACACCATGTACGGGCAGAGCAGCACCAGGAGCATGATGACCATGCCTGCGGCCATGTCGGCGAGGGCGCCGACGCCGTCCTTGGCTTCGGTCTTGCTCATGGCCGCGATGCCGAGCACGAAGATGATCGTCATCAACAGCTTCGACACCACGAGGGTTGCGGTGGCTTCGATCCAGCCGCGTCGCCAGCGGCGGGCGACCTCCCAGCCGCCGCCGGCGCCCGCGAAGACCGCGAGGGTCACCAAGATCAGGATGCCGACCTTGCGGACCATCATCACGCCCCAGAAGAGGAACATCCCGATCGCGCTCGCGCAGGCGGCGACGACGGCGACGAGCCAGCCCATGCCCGCGATGGCTCCGATCTGCGAGATCTTCACCAGGCGCCGCACAGCCGTGGACATGTCTGTTCCCGACGCCTTGAACAGCCCGTCGGACAGCGCGTCGACGACTTCGAGGGCCACTGTGGTGAAGGCGATGGCGCAGAACGCGAATAGCACGCCGGAGGCTGTGCCGGTGACGGCCTGGGTCAGGGCCTGGCCGTCGCGTTTGATGGCGGCGCGTACGAGCTGGGCGCAGAAGGTGGCGACCAGCAGGAGCAGGCCGATGGGCAGGATCGTCTCGTAGTTGTCGCGGAACCAGCCGGCGCCGAGGTCGATGTCGGTGGTCCGGTTGATGGCCTTCGCGGCGAGGTCGGCCGCGGCGGCGGCGAGGTCGCCGGCCGACTTGGCCATCCAGTCCCCGATGGCGCCGACGGGGTCGGAGGCGAAGTCGATCACGTCGCCGACCGTGCAGATTTTGCCGGCGACGGGCAGGTCACAGAAGCCCACGCGGGCGTCCTTTCGGGGAGGGGGGAAGGGCTACGGGGAGACGCGCGGGGCTACGGCGGCCAGGCGGCAGTCCTTGCCGGGGCGGCACTGGACGGCGAGGGTGATCTGGCGGTCATCGGCGCCGCTTCCTCCGCCGTTCCAGGCGAGTTGCGTCTTGCCGCGGACGGTGACGGCGTAGATGTAGGCCTCGTTGATCGCCTGCGGGTTCTCGGCCAGGGCCTGCTTGAACGCCGAGGGGAAGTGCGCCTCGGAGGTGGTGGCGCTGGCGTGCTGGGCGTTGTCCTTCAGCCGGGACCACAGGAGCGGGTCCGGGATCTGGGCTTGGACGGAGTCCCAGTCCGCGTATGCGGTTTCGCCGGTCATCCAGGTGTGCATGCCTGCGAGTTGGTCGTCACGGCTGGTGGTGCGGGCGTTGAAGGTCCACAGCATCACCGCGCTCGCCCGGGCGAAGGCCAGTGGGTCGGCGATCGGCGGCGGACCGGCGACCTTGGACCCGCCCGGGGGCGGCTTCGGCGCGGGGGCCGAGGTGCTCTTCGGTGGTGCGGAGGAGCTGGTGTGCGTTGCGGAAGCGCTGTCGCTCTGGCCGTGGCCGGTCCACCAGGCCGCGGCGCCGGCCAGGACGAGCAGCGCGGCCAGGGCGCCGGCGGCGATCATGACGCGCCGGGGTGGCTGCCAGCCGAGACCGAGAGCGTCGAGGGAACGTTTCCTCATCAGTGGACCTGCTGGCCGAGGGCGCTGAAGAACGCGACGATGCCGTTGGCCGCGCCCAGGCCGAGGGCGGCGCCGGCGCTGACGACCGCGCCTTTCTTGCCGTTGGCTTCGGCCTGGTGGCCGCCGGAGTGGTGGCCCCAGGCCCACACGCCGAGGCTGACGGCGAGCGCGCCGACCACCGCGACGATGCCGAAGAGGTTGATCGAGTTGACGACGGTGCGCAGGACTTCGAGGCCGGGCAGGCCGCCGCCCTTGGGCGAGACCCCCGGATCGTAGGCAAGCAGGGTCAGGCGTTCGGACAGGGGTGGGGTGAGGTTCGCGGGGGAGATGGGGGTGCGCTCCTTGCATGCGCAGGACACGACGGGCCCTGCCGGGGAACAGGAAGAAAGAGGGAGGGGAAGGGGGCGCTCTGCGGCGCGAAGGTGGTCCGGTCCGCCCGGTGCCTCAAGAGCCGGCCGGGCGGACCGGTGTCACGGGAGACGGCGCGCGCTGTGTGCGGCGTAATCCGCGAGGGTGCTGAAGCGGACCGGCTTTGTGGTGCGCGGGGCCTCGATGACGTAGCCGTGGCCGGCGTAGATACCGACGTGCTCAGGGACGGCGGGGGTGCCGCGGCTGAACACCAGGTCGCCGGGGCGAAGTTGGTTCAGCGGGACGGCGTTGCCTTCCTTGACCTGGGTGTACGTGGTCCGGGTCAGGGTGATCCCGGCCTTCTTGTACGCCTGCTGGGTCAGCGAGCTGCAGTCGCACCGGCTCATGGGGTCCGGGCCGTGGGGCGCGAGACAGGAGCCGCCCCACTGGTAGAGGGTGCCGAGCTGGTTCATGGCCCACGTGATGGCCGTCTTGGCACGGGGATCGGCGTCGGCGGGAATCGAGTACCCCTTGGGGACGGCCCCTTCGGGGATCGGCCCGGAGCCGCTGCCGTCTTCGCCCGGGACGCACGGGTCTGTGGCCGGGAGGCCCGGGCTCTGGCCGTCGGCGGGCGGCCGGGCACCCTTCAGCGTCGGGGCGATGGCCTGCTGCAGCGCGCGGGCGAGAGGCTCCCACTGGGCGTACGCGTCGGGGAAGCCGCTCAGCTGGACGGCCTGCGCGGCCTGGGTGATCGTCATCTGCTGCCAGCCGGGGACCTTCAGCAGGCTCTGGTAAAACTTCGTGCTGGCGTGGACGGGGTCGCGGACCTGGGCGGCAGTGCCCCACCCTTGGCTGGGTCGCTGCTGGAACAGGCCCAGCGAGTCGCGGTCGCCGTAGCCGAGGTTGCGCAGCCGGCTCTCCTGGATGGCGGTGGCCAGTGCGACGACCTGGCCGCGTTCGGGTACTTCGAGCGTGATGCCGGTGGCGACGATGGTGCGGGCGTGCGGTATCTGCTCGTCGGGCAGGTCGAGGCCGTCGACGTGGACCTTCTGGGCGCCGGATCCGCCGAGAACGGCGTCGACTTGGCGTCGTACGGCGTCGGTGTCGACCGACTTGGTGACGCAGGAGGTGCCCTGGCCTGAGGAGTCGCTCGCGGCTGCGGCGAAGACAGCGGTGCCGGCCAGCAGGAAGGGGGAGAGGCAGAGCGCGCCGATCGCGGCGGCGATGCCTTTCACTCCCGGGCGGCCTCCGGTCGGCGGGCCGCGGGGATGTCACGTGGGGATGGGGAGGAGCGGGTCACGGCGAGGTCCTCGGGGGTGGGCCCCGGCCGCACGGTGTGAAAAGGGGAAGGGCCGTGCGGCCGGAGCGGTGGAGGCGGGGGAGAGGGTCCCGGCCCCGGGTGCGTGTTGCCTCACTCACCCGGCGGGACGAGGGGAGTTACGGGCGGAACATGGGCGTGCCTCCAGGGGAATGCAGGGATCGGCGCGCAGCGGCGGGCCGGTGAAGAAGGGGGATGCGGGGGCGTCTTACGGGCGGAACGTCAGCGAACTCCTGGAGCGGGTGCCGGGCCGGGAAGGCCATGGGGATCTGGGATTGCCGGGTGGGCGTTGCCTCGCGCACCAGGGCAGTGGGGGTTACGGGCGGAACATCAGGGGGACCTCCAGGTCCTTTGGAGTTGCGGGGGATACGAGGCGGGTCAGCAGGGGCGGTACATGAGCGGCCTCCGTGTCAGGGTCTGCGCCGGGCGGGGAGCGACGGGGCGGCGGCGATGGCCGCGTGCGGGGTCACGGACGGAACACAGGGGCCTCCTGCGGGAAAGGGAAAAGGGGGGAAGGGGTACGCCATCGGCGGTGTCCGCCGGGCAGTGACACGACAGTAAGCCCGAATCCCCGGTCACCGAAATCGCCGCCGAAATCCGCGAGATTCCTAGCTTCTGGGCCCGCGATGCTTCCCAACCGGGGATCGTGACCTACAGTTTGGGCCTCCCCGCGCGCCACCGGCTTCTACGGCCGTGCGCCTCTGCGCGGTCCGGAGCCATTCCACCCGCATCCCTCATCGAATTGGGGTCCCCTTTTGTCGTTTTCCCTCCACCAGGGCGACGCGCTGACCGTGCTCGGAACACTGCCCGACGGCTGCGCCGACTCGGTGATCACCGACCCGCCGTACAACAGCGGTGGCCGGACGGCGAAGGAACGCACCAGCCGCTCCGCACGCCAGAAGTACGTCTCCGCGGACGCCCAGCACGCCCTGCCGGACTTCACCGGCGAGAACATGGACCAGCGCTCGTACACGCTCTGGCTGACGCAGATCATGACCGAGGCCCACCGGGCGACGAAGACCGGCGGGACGGCGCTGCTGTTCACCGACTGGCGCCAGCTGCCGGCGACCACGGACGCGCTTCAGGCCGCCGGGTGGCTGTGGCTGGGCGTGATGGCCTGGCACAAGCCGCAGGCCAGGCCGCAGAAGGGCAAGTTCCGCCAGGACTGCGAGTTCATCGTCTGGGGCGCGAAGGGCAAGATCGACGCTGCCGCGAACCCGGTCTACCTGCCGGGGATGTTCAGTGCCTCGCAGCCCTCGGGCAAGGCGCGTCGGCATATCACCCAAAAGCCTGTCGAGGTGATGCGGCAGCTGGTGAAGATCGCCCCGCCCGGCGGCACCGTGCTTGACTTCTGCGCCGGATCGGGCAGCACCGGGGTCGCAGCTCTCCTGGAGGGACGGAGCTTCATCGGCATCGAGAAGACCAGCCAGTACGCGGCCGTCGCATCCGACCGGCTCACCGAGACCCTCCAGCAGGTGCATTCCCAGGCCGATTTCGACCTGACCTCCTGACCGGACCGCATCACCGTCCGGATTGCGGCGGGGCGGAATATAGCGGCAGATCCCCGGTTTCCGAAACCGGGGATTCTCCGGACCATCGGAGCCACTGATTCCACGGCCCCGGCTGCAAGGAGAACCCTTTTCGTGTCCGAATCTGCTGACCCCCGCCATGGCGGGGAAATAGAGCCGGTCCGTCTGCCGGAAGTCGACCTCGAATCGATCGAGGCATCCGTACGCAAGCTCCTGGACCAGTCGGCCGAACAGGCCCGCCTGATCGACACGCTGGCCTCCGCCCCGCCGGCCGACCCGATGGCCGCGAGCATGCCCTTCGCGGGAATCCCGGGCATGCCCTCGTACGCCGCCCCGGCCCCGCCGCCGGAGCCCAAGCCCATCCTGGAGCTGGAGGGCGAGGAGTTCGAGGACGAACTGGCCGCGCTCACCGACTGGGTGGACGACCACCTCATGGACGTTTACGGCGCCGAGATCACCACCGCCGCACCGTGGTGCGACCAGTGGCAGGAGCACCTCGACGTGGTTGCGTGGCTGCACGCGCTGTGGCTGGCCTACCAGCAGCACAAGGACCCCGAGGCCGGCCTCAGCGGCATGGCCGTGTGGCACCGGGACTACCTCACCCACTGCCTGGCCTACGTCCGCGCCCCCGGTGGACCTCTCAGCGCCTGCCAGACCGACCCGGAGCGTTCCGAGCACCGCCTGCTGCGCGGCCCGGGCCCGTCCGCGAAGTCCGCCGCCCGCGATGCCAAAGCACAGCAGGCCGACGCCGGACCTTCGCCGGTCGGGGCCGCCACGTGACACACCCACCGCAGCCTCCTGCGGCGTTCGGGCTGTCCTTCCACCCCGAGGCGCTGAACGACCTGTTGGCCGCCCCGGGCGACATGCGGGACCTGGGACTCGCCCTCATCCAGGACGTGGTCCGTGCCGAGGTCAGGGGCGGCAAGCTGACCGGGGAGCTGTCCGGGTACCGCAAGCTCTACCTCGGCTCCCGCGTCGAGTGGCGCATCGTCTACGCCCACCGCCCAGCCCCGCCCGGGTCCAGCCACCCCACCGACATCCACGTCGTCGCCGTACGCCCCCGCGCCAAGCACGACATCTACGACACCGTCCGGGCCCGCGTCGGCCGCCCCTGCCCCGCGGCCGGGCCCCGCGCGTACGCGGCTCGCTCCCTCTCGCCGCAGGTCCGCCCGCGTCCTGCCGCTATGCCGGCGCCTCCGGCCCCGGCCTTCCCGGTCCCCGGACTTCCCGTGCCCGCCCGCATCACCACGACTTCCCCGAAGGGTCCTTCGCGATGACCAACCTCACCGCCCAGTCTTCCTCCCTGCTCCAGGCCCTGATGGCGACCCTCCTCGAGCCCCGCCCGGCTCCGCACCCGCGCCATCAGGCCCTGCTGGATGCACGCGAGCGTCAGCTGGAGGTGGAGGCGGAACTGAGCGTCTGGGCCGGCCGGCCGCAGCCCACCACCGCCGCCGCCCAGGATCAGGAACTCGACGACCTGAGCAATCTGCTCGTCGAGCACGCCAAGGCGGGCCAGCAGGTCTCGCACCTCCTGAGCGCCGACAGCTGCTGCCCGCCGTGCACCGACTCCGAGCAGCTGCCGACCACCCTTGGCCACCCCGCCGAGAACACGGTCTCCGCCTTCGCCGCCCCGTGCATCCTGGCCGCCTGCCTGGACGCCTTCGCCCGCTACGGCAGCCCGGACGCGCTGTCCTCCGCCGCCCTCGTCGCGGAGCTGCGCACCCTGCCGGGCTTCGCCGAGGGCTGCTGGACCTACGCCGACCTCACCCAGACCCGCCTGGCCGCCCTGCTTCGCCCCTACGAGGTGGCCAGCCGCGACGTCACCCACGGCGACGGCCGTCGCCGCAAGTCCTACCGCCGCTCGGCTCTCCTGGCCGCCATCCCGGCCGACTGCGACTGCCGGCCGTCGTGACCGCCCGCGAATCCCCGGCAACCGCCCTGGACGCCGCCATCGAGCGCGTCGTCGGCGACCTGGCCGTCCTGCACCACGACCACCTGAGCGGGCTGCTCCCGCCCCAGCGAGCCGCACTCGCTGCAGCGCACCGGGACCTGGCGACGGCCGAGGGCTCGATCGCCTACCACCGCAACGCGTTGATGCGCCTGTCTTCCGGCAGCTACCCCGTGGATGCCCCGTTCCTGGACCGCCTGCGCCGGACCGTTCACGACCTGGCTCAGGCCACGGCCGACCGCGACCGGCTGCAGGAGGGTGTGGCCGCCGCCTTGGAGGAGGTCAAGGCCGCCGCCCCGCCCGCCGCCCCCGCTGACGAAGAGCTGACACCCCGCGACTTCGCCGCGCTCCTCTCGCTCGCCGGCGGCGGCACGATGCGCGAACACCTCCTCACCCACCGGGTCTCGGTCCGCACCGTCCAGGGCCGTCTCATCGAACTTCCCGCGTTCCAGCGCCTGGAAGCCCACGGGCTGGTCACCCGGGACACCTCCCGGGCCCTGACCGTCGGCCAGCCGGTCACCCTGACCGACACCGGCCGGACCGCGCTGCTCGGCACCCGCCGCCCACCGGCCATGGCCACCCCCGCGCCCGCCCGCCCGGCCGGAGCCTGGCCGACACCAGCCCGACACCACTGACCGCGCAGTGTCCGCGGTTCGTCCTCTCCCGCCTGCAGAAAGCAGTCCGCCCCACGTGTCCCTCCACGAACCTGACTACGAACTCGACGGCTTCGAGCCTGCTGACGAGGAGCACGAGCAGCACCACGACCATCTCGACATCTCGTCCTTGAAGGTGCTCGGCGAACACCGCACCGACACCGACAGCTACTTCGTGCTCCTCGACGAGGGAGCCACCTGGGGTATTCCGGGAAGCCCGCAGCTCAGGGCAGTGCACGTCTCCCGCGACCTGAGCGCCCGCACCTTCGAGATCGACTCCAAGGAACTCCCGCTGTACGCGATGGCCCAGTCGTACCTGATCGCCCGCGGCTGCCCCTCCGACGCGCTCAGCCCGCAGGAAGGTGTGCACGACCCCGCCGACGACGTCACCCGGGCCCTGGAGGCACGTGTCCGCGGCGACGGCGACCATTTCGCCTTGCTGGCCAGCTACACCGCCGACATGCGCGAACCCGTGGAGACGGTGGTGATGCTGCGCTCCCTTGACCCCCAGGCGGTGCCGGAGTTCCGGATCCTGCGGGAGCGGTTCGACTGGGACTCCAACACCCACACCCTGAGGGAAGGCGGGTTCGAGACGTACGGCGCCGCGGTCGATTGGTGGGAGGCGTGGTCGGACGAGGAGGCTCCGGAGCTGCCGCCGCCGGCTCCGACCGCACGCCGCAGCCCGGTCCGCACCGCCCCGGCGACACCCGTGCTGCAGGCATCTCGACGGCCACACGGCCGCTGAACACGATCCCGCCCGGCCCCGTTCCGGCCGATCGGCGGCGCGCAATATAGCGGCGAAGTCCCGGTTTCGGAAACCGGGGATTCTCCGGACCCTTTGCAACACCACCGCCCCGCTGAGGGCGGTCACTTCCTGTTGTTCTGCCTGGTCTGGAGCCATCCGCTGTGTGCTACACACCCGCGTCCATCACCGCCACCGTCCTGCTCAGCCCCCCATCCCAGGCCACCTCCACCGCGGCACTCCGCCCCGTCGCGCCCCGTACGGCTCGGCCGGCCGGGCAGGTGCTCGCTCTCGCCGTCCATGCCCGCGCCGACGGCGACTCCACGGCCGTGGGTGTGCTGCGGCGCGGGGAGCCGTTCACAGCGTCGGTGGCCGACGGCACCTGGCGGCACGTCACCACCGCCTCGGGCGTCACCGGCTGGGTCGACGACGGTGACCTCCGCCCGGATGACGGCCTTCGCCCGCACTGACCCGCCCGCACGTCTTCTTCTCCCAGGAGCCCCCTTTCGTGTCCGACATCCCCGACGTCTTCGAGGGCGACGTGCTCGGCCTGTTCGCCGCCCGGATCGAGGCCCAGTTCGGCCTCGCGATGAGCGAGCTGACCCAGGCCGTCCACGCCGCACCCCAGGCCCATCCCGGCGCTACCCAGGCGGTCCACTGGTACGGGCTGCTCTCCCAGGCCCAGCAGGTGCTGGAGACGGCCGAGGACACCTTGGTCGCGGCGCTGGATACCGCGGTGGGGGATCAGCTGGACGACCCGGTGATGGAGCTGGCCCACAAGGTGAACCACGCTGTTGCCGCCCGCGACGGCCGGGCCATCACGCTCCGGTTCCTCCTGCAGGCCCCTGCCGTGACGGCCCGCATCCAGCAGCGCTTCGGGCCCCGGGTCACGACCACGCTGCCCACCCCCGTTCCGGCACAGCCCGCGCGGATCCGGGGCGGTGTCCGATGAGCGACGGGCGCCGGCCCAGCAGCCAGGATGCGCGCCTGGAGGGCGTGTTCGGCGTGCCGCTGGACGCGCTCCACGAGCGGGCGGTCCGTCCCGGAGCCTCGCCCGCCCTGGTACGGGCCCTGGAGCTGCGGGTCTTCCTCGCTCTGGCCGAGGCGCAGGTCGTACGGGTCCGTGACCGCGTTCACGTGGCGATGGCCCCCGACGCAGAGCTGGACTCCCTGAGCTCCGATGCGCTGCGGTTCGACGCTGAGTGGCTGGAGGCGGCGCTGGCAGCACGCAGCGGCTACCGGACCGCCCTGGACAAGCTGCTCGCCGCGATGCCACCACCAGCGGTCCGCCCGCTCGCCGCCCCGGCTGCCGTCCGGCCGACGGTCGCGAGAAGCAATCTCCCGCCGGCCCCCGCAGGGGCCGGAGGCGGAGTGGCAGTTCGGAGAGGCTGAGTGCCCGGTCCGTACGCTGCCTCCCAGGCTGCGGGCGAGCGGATCGAAGCCCTCTACGGCCGCCCGGTTGCCGAACTCGCCGCGGACCCCGTGCCGGGCAGCATGCGGTACGCCCTGCTCAACAGCTTCGACGCCCTGCAGTACGCCGACCGCGCCGTCACCTTCCACGCCGAGCAGCTCCACCGGCTGACTCACCCCGACCGCGCGATCGAATCCGTGGACGTCGGCCACATCGCCGACGCCACCCGCCGCCTGGCCCACGCCGTCACCGTCCGCGACTCCCACGCCCAGGTCCTCGGCGACGTGCTGAACAGCCTGGCCCGCGTCCCCGACATCGCACCCGCGGCATCCGCTGTGCCCCAGGCCCTGGCCGTCTCCCCGGCCCCGCCTCGCGCCGCGACCACCGAGCCCGCCCGCTCGCGCTGACCCCCACTTCCTTCTTCTCCACCATCCCGCCCGTCTGGAGTTCCCGCCATGGCTGCTGCCCGCCTGCCTTCGACCGACCTGCCCCGCGTTGCCGAGGCGCTGGAGATGATCGCGCCGCGCTGGAGCGTGTGGGTGCTGATGACACTGGCCTCCCAGCCCGGCCCGCTGCGCTACACCAAGCTCAAGGAGCACCTGCCATGGCTCGGTGACGGCCAGCTCCACCCCCGTCTGCGGGCGCTGTCCAAGGCCGGACTCGTCGAACGCACCGCCCAGACCCGCCTGCACGTCACCTACGGCCTGACCGCCCGCGGCCGGGACCTGATGCCGTCCCTGACCGCCCTGGCCGGCTGGGGCGACGCGCACCTGGAGAAGAACCTCGTCCTCAACCGCGTGACCGGGAAGAGCGAACCGGAGCGGATCCCGGCCGCACAGAACGCCGAGGACACCCTCGCCGTGATCGGCCACCGACACGCCACCGTGCTGCTGTGGACACTCAAGGCCCGCGGGACCACGACCATGGCCGCGCTCTCCGCCGAGGCGATGACCGACCACAGCCCCAGCGCGATCTACTCGCCGATCCGCCGGCTCATCGACGACGGCATCGTCTCCGTCTCCCGCGATGACGTCGCCTCCCTGCAGCTGACCGCCCCGGGCCAGGCCCTCGCCCCGATCTACCGGGCCCTGTCTGCGTGGGCCACCGCCCGCCCGCTGCCGGACGCCGAGAGCCACCCCGTGTGGGGCACGCCGCGCATCCCGGCCGCCGCCCGCTCCGGGCAATGGGCAGCCCACCAGGCCCGAAAGGCCAGCCAGGCCGTTGCCGTGAGCCAGCCTCCGGCCCCCGCCCCGGTCACCGCCTGGCGGCCCGGCGAGCTGTTCTCCGCAGCCACCACCGGCCCGAGCCGATGAACCCCCGCCGCTCTCTGCCACCTTCCGGCCGCCCGCCGCCGGTATCCCCTTCGCTCCCGGCGCCCTGGCGCTGAGCCCTGACGGAAAGCCCCGCCCGTTGACCGCTCGCTCGACCGCAACCGCTCCATCGGCCACGTACGGGGCCGTACTGGGCAGCCGGTACGTGGCCCGCCTGCTGGGCGGCACCCTGATCGGGCGCCTGCCCAACGGCATGGTCCCCGTCTCGTTGGTCTTGTGGATCAGTGCTGGCGGTGGGTCGCTGGCCTTCGCCGGGCTCCTTGCCGCGCTCTACGGGCTGGCCTCGGGGCTCTCGCAGCCGGTCAAGGGCCGCCTGATGGACCGCTACGGGCAGACCCGAGTCTCCGTTCCGGCCGTCTTACTCAACTCCTCCTGCCTGGTGGCGCTCCCGTGGATCGGGGCAGATGGGGAGCCGGCGGCCGTGACCGCGGTCGTGGGGTTCGCGGGGCTGATCACCCCACCGCTGGAGGCCGGCCTTCGTGCGTTGTGGCCGACGGTCCTGCCCGATGCCGGGCGCCGCCGCGTCGTGCAGGCCCTCGACACCGGCTCCCAAGGGCTCCTCTACATCGTGGGCCCCCTGCTCGCGTCGTGGCTGGCGACCGCGCACAACCCCGACACCGCCCTGCGGGCCACCGCGGCCCTCGGCCTCGCGGGATCGGCCATCGTCCTGAGCGCCAGCCCCTCTCGCTACTGGCGCCCTGCCGCAGATGAGCCTTCGGGCACCGGACGGCTGATGAGCATGGGACTGGTCCTGCTGTTCACCGCACTGGCGGGGACCGGGTTCGCGCTCGGAGCTATGAACGTCTGGGCCGCGGACATGGCCGCCACGCACCACGTGACCACGCTCTCGGGGGTACTGCCGGCCGCGTTCTCCACTGGCAGCTTCCTGGGCGGCCTCATCTACGCCCGCAGGACGTGGCCCGGCACCACGACCACCCAACTGATCACCACCAGCACCCTGTTCCTTCTCGGCTGGCTGCCCCTGCTGGCCGACCTCGGCCCCCGAGCGGCCGTCGCCCTGGCCGGGATACCGGGTCTGTTCCTCACCTTGATCATCACCAACGGGTTCCACACGGTGGACGCCCTGGCCCCCGCCTCCCGCACCACCGAGGCGTACGCCTGGCTGATCCTGTCGGTCGGCACGGGACAGGCCGCCGGCACCGCGCTCGCCGGAGCCCTCTCGCACAGCCCGCAGATCCTCGCCGCCCTGCCTGCGGCGGGCGCCGCCACCGCGCTGACCGTGCTGATCGTCGCCCGGCCCAAGCTCGGCCCCGGCCGCCGCCTGGGCCGCCACCGGCGCCCGCGCCGCTCCCGGCAGCACACCCCACTCCCGCACGACCCATACCCGGCGCCTGCTCACGGACCCGGCCACTAACGGCCGTTGCCGCCCGGACCGACAGACACCACCCCGACGATCCGCCCCCGAACGTATCCGTCCCACCTCCCCGGAAACACGATGCCTCCGAAGCACGCCGCCCTGCGGCCACCCACCGGCCGACACGTCCGCGTCCCCGCATTCGGACCCGTCCGCGGTGTCTATGTCCCGCGCACCGCCGATGCCGGCGCCTTCGCCATGAGCACGTACGGCATCCCGCTGCTGGTCCTGGCCGTCACCGACTCGGCCACCCTGACCGGCATCGCCTTCATGCTCGAATGGGTACCCCGCCTCGGCGCGTTCGCCCTCGCCGGCGCCGCCGTGGACCGCTTCGGCAGCACCCGGGTCCTGCGCATCGCCTCGGTCCTGCGCGCGCTCGTCGTCCTGGCCGCCGCCCTCGTGCTCCCCACCGTCGGCGGCACCGCCGCCATCGCCACGGTCATGCTGCTCGCCGCGTTGACCGGCGTCCTCACGGAGTTCTCCTACATCGCGGCCGAGACCGCGGGCGGCGCCGCCAGCCGGGACGCCGGAGGCCACGCCCACCGCGTCCAGGCCGTCCTGCTCGGCATCGACCAGGGCGCCACACTGGCCGGCCCGGCCCTGGCCGGTGTCCTGCTGCAGTACACCGGGGCCACCGGCATGCTCCTGACCATCGCCGCCTGCTCCCTGCTCGGCGCGGCCCTGGCCCCCCGCCAGCGCCCCGCCTGGCCCCAGGACGCCCCGGTCCCCGTCGCCCAGGGACTCCGGATCGGCTGGCGGACCCTGCGCTCGCTGCCCGCGCTGGGCTGGCTGTGCGTCGGACTGTTGCTGTCGAACACCGCGATCGGCCTCGTGCAGGCCGCCGGTCCCGTGCTGGTCATCCAGCAGCTCGGCGGTACCAGCAGCCAGGTCGGCCTCGTCTGGTCGGCCGCCGCCGTCGCCTCACTGGCCATGGTCGCCCTCGCCCGGTTCGCGATCGACCGGGCCGGCCTGTGGCCGGTCGGCGCCACCGCAGCAGCCCTCGCCTCCCTGGCCTGCCTGGCTCTGGCAGCCGCCGACACCTACACCACCTTCCTGGTCCTGGTGGCGCTGCTGATGGCAGGTGAGGCGGGCATGACCGTGGTGCTGCGCACCCTGCGCGCCCACCTCGTACCCGCCGAAGTGTTCGCCAGCACCCTCAGCTTGATCATCCTGCTGCTGCTCGCGCCGTTCCCCCTCGCCGGAGCCCTGGTCGCGCTCACCCCGCCCGACCTCCTCGGCCACGCCATCACCGCCTGCGCCGTCCTGCAGGCAGCAGGACTTGCCGTGTCCTTCGCGAAACTCCGCACCCATCCGGCCACCCGCCGCCCGCTCCCCGCCTGAACGCCCCAACCACCAACCCTCGAAAAGGACCACCATGCCCGCGACCTCCGACGCTCCCCAGCCGCAGCACCGACGCCTCCGCCTGCGCGAAGTCGCCGACCTCGACGACACGGCGTTCTCCGACTACCTGCAGGACCGCTTCGATCACCTGGTGACGGCCGCGATAGCCGACGCCGCCAGCTACCTGCGCCCCGCCCAGCACGACCTCCTCCACGCTTCCGGCCGCCTCCACGACCTGCGCGATGCGCTCACCTTCGCCGAGGGCGACCTGCAGGTCGCCGTCGAGCGAATGACCTACCGCCGAGACCCGCGCGCCGCCCGTACCTCCCGCCAGCTGCGGCAGGTACGCACCGCCCTCCACCAGGTCCACCGGGAAGCCGCCGCGCTGCGCCGAGCCGAGAACCGTACGCGCGACGCTGCCGCGGGGACCACGCCCACCGACACGGTCACCACCGCCCGCGGCTGGCTCGCCAACGCCTACCCCGCCCGCTTCACCCAGCTCCTCGCCCAGGCCCAGGCCGCTGCCAGCCTGCCCGCACGCCCGCACGCCAAGGACATCTTCGACACCATCGAGGAAGGCTGGGCCGACGGCCACCTCACCGCCCCCAGCACGCCGGGCGTCGAGCAGCTGCTGGCCAGGGGAGTTGTGGCGTTCCGCAGCGCCGTCGCCGACGACGCCCGCGACCAGAACGACCGTGACCCCGCGCTGCGCCACCCGCTGCTGCAGCGGCGCTGGAACACGGCACTGGACGAACTCGCCACCCTGACCGTGCCGTTGGCCCGCGCCTCCTCCCCCTCCGCCCTGGGCGCCCTGCCCGGCGACTTCTCCCACCTGCCCGAACAGGACGCCTTCAAGATCCTCAACGCGCGCCGGTTCCTGGTCGCCATCTGGCAGCGACGGGCCGAACACACCCGCCTGATCCACCAGTACGCGGGGACGGTCACCGACCGGCGCCGCGCCGCTCCCGACCACGACCTGCGATTCCAGGCCCTGGACGCGGCCCTCGACCGCCTCGTCGCCGAGCACCCGGCCGCCGCCGCCCGCATCCTGGCCCGGCTCCGCCCGTATGCCACCGCGGACGGCAGGCTCGAGGAGGACGTCTTCACCCCGGCCCTGCGCGCCCAGGCCAAGCGCGAGGTCCTCGCCGACCTGGCCGCCATCCGCAGGCCGGACGTCGTCCTGCCCTCCGCGATCGCTTCTCGCCCGGTACTCGCCGCCACCGCTGTCCTCGCCGCACGCTGACCGCCACCCCTTCCGCCAGGAGACGCCCTTGCCCGTACCCGCCCCCCGAACCACCGTTACTCCCGTGGACGGCGATGTTCACGTCACGCCCCGATATCTCGCCGGATCACCCGGCTACGGCGATGCCGGCTTCGCGCCCGTCGCGCACTGGCCCCACCACCACCTCGACGAAGGCCCGCACCAGCTCGTCGTGACCAGTCCGGACCACTGCATCCGGATCGGCTGGGCGGGAGACGACTACGACCTGTGGACCATCAGTGCCGCGCCGGACGCCGTCTCCGGTCCCCAGTGGACCGCGATCGTCAACCAGAACACCCCGCCCGAGCTCGGCGCGGCCCTGACCACCGCCCTCGCCCAGGACTGGACCGACGGCCAGGACCGCTTCCTCGCGGCCCCGTCGCCCTACTGGGCCGACAGCGTGGCACCGCTGGTCGCGGCCGGCTGGGAGCGCACGGGCGCCGAGGCCGGCACCGTGGAGCTGGCTGCCCCGGACCGCAACGCGGGGCTCTACATCAACCGCTCGCGCCGCGACCTGTGGGCCGGCCCGCCGGGCTGGGGCACCCGCGCGGAGATCACCTTCAGCCCACGTACGCCCTCCCACCTCATCGCCGCCACAGCGGCAGCCTTCACCGATCCGACTCCCGCAGCCCGCTGGCGCGAGGGCCTCCACCCCGAGCTCGCCGCCCGCGCCCAGCTCAAGCCCGTCGTGCCGCCCCGCCCGCCGGTACCGACTCCCCGCGACCTCCGGCCCCGCCTTGGAGTCCGCCCGCCCGTCCCGGTCGGCAGCATTCCGCGCTGGAGCACCGCCACCACCCCCTCCGCCGCCCTGCCCGCGCGCCCCGCCGCACGGCGCTGACCGACCAACGAGGAAGCCCTGTGGCCTTGTTTACCGAGCAGTTGTTCGCCGACCACCTCACGCTGCCGTACACGGAGGCAGCCGTCGTGGGGGATGCCTACTACGCCGCACCCGTACCGGACCTCCCGCTGCGCCTGCGTATCGACTTCGCTCCCACGATCTACGCCGGGCGCTACGACGGGCTGCGCCTGCAGGTCGTACACATGGAACAGGGGCGGATCGACACCGCGGTGCTGCGCTTCGCCGACTACGGCGCCTTCGAGGTCCGCGACCGCCGCCGTGGCAAGAAGCCCGGCCAGGACGGGTACGGCACCGTCACCGACTGGAACCACAGCGAGCACGCGCCCTGGATCGGTATCAACGTCACCCGGCTGCGCGCCGCGATCGACCAGTACGTACGCCTGTGGATCCCCGGCGCCCCGCCGGTACGCACCGGCCCACCTCCCCTCACGGCTCCGGTGCCGCAGGCCCGGACCTCCCCGGCCCGGGTTCGGTAGGCCAATCACCCCGCCCGGCTGCCGCCGACACCGGCATTCGCGGACACGTCAGCGTCCGCACCCTCATTCCCTTCTTCACCGACAGGACCTCTTCCCCCTATGAGCCTTCGCCTCGCCCGACCCGCTTACCTGGCCGTCGCCGTCGCCGCCCTGGCCGCCGGCACCCTGCTGCCCGCGCAGGCCGTGGCCGCCCCGGACGCCCCCGCGGTACTGGGCCCCGGCTACACCATCCCGGACTCCGAAGGCCACGCGGCCTCCAGCCACATCGGCGCCTACGGCCCGCCCGGCCCGGCCGTCCACGGCGACACCGAGACTTACTGCGCCGACCCCGAGCGCAAGGGCCCGGCCGACGCCGGAGGCTACAGCGACCCGCAGCCGGTGCTGTCCTGGACGTCCTCGGTCACAGGGAAGCCCGTCACCAAGGAGAACCTGGCACAGGCCGCCTATGTGATCGGCAAATACGGGCAGACCCGCGACAACGCCCAGGCCGCAGCAGTCGACGCCGTGGTGTACGAGTACCTGGCCGGCGGCACCTACGCTCTCGACGGCGACCGGGGCAAGCAGCGCCTGGCGTATCCGGTCGTCTCCCCGACCGCCCGCACCCTCGCCCAGGGCTACGTCGCCGAGGCCAAGAAGCTCGCGGGCCCCTACACCCTCCAGATCACGCCGTCCGTGAAGACCACCACCGCCGGGACGAAGGTCACCGTCGCGGTCAAGGTCACCACCACCGCCGGCACGCCGGTCCCCAAGGTTGCCGTCACGCTCTCCGAGTCGGGCTCTGGCACCGCCTCCGGCAAGGTCACCACGAACGACAACGGCACGGGCGCCTGGGAGTTCACCGCTGAGAAGGCCGGGACCGCCAGCGTCACCGCGACGGCCGAGGGGTTGCCGGCCATCGGGCTGCAGGTCCTTACGCCCATGAACCCGGCCGCCCAGCGGATGCTGCTCGCAGGGGGCACCACCAGCGTCAAGGACTCCGCCACCGTCACCGTCGGCGAGGCCACCGGCGGCGTGACGATCCGCAAGAAGGACCCCGAAGGCACTCGCCTCGTCGGCGCCGCGTTCCAGCTCATGGACTCCGACGGCAAGCACGTCGCCGCGGGCAAGACCGATGAACAGGGCAACCTCGTCTTCGACAAGCTCCCCGCCGGCACCTACCGGCTGCGCGAGACCTCCTCCGGGAGCCCCGTCCACGACCTGGTCCCCGAGCAGACCATCACGATCACCGCCGGACGTACCGCCCAGGCCAACCCACTCGACCTCGTCGACCCGTTCAAGAAGGCCCGCCTGTCGGTGAAGAAGACCGACAAGAACACTGGCAAGACCCTGCCGGGCGCGGTCATCGCCATCCGCGCCGACGAGACGGACAAGACCGGCAAGCACACCCCCGGCAAGGTGATCACCAGCCTCACCACCGGGACCGACGGCACCGCGACCGTCCCCCTCGACGTCACGCTCAAGGCGGGCACCTGCTACTGGGCCGGCGAGACCAAGGCCCCCGACGGCTACCAACTCGACGCCTCACCGGTCGCTTTCACCGCCCGGCCTGGAGCCGACGTCACCGTCACCCTCGCCGACAAGCCCACCGAGACCACACCGCCGAGCCCGAGCACCCCGCCGGCGACACCGCCCGGATCCCTCGCCCACACCGGCGCCGACGCCACCACCTGGCTGGCCGGCGGCGCCACCGCCCTGCTCGCTGCAGGCGGCGGCCTCTACCTGATCAACCGCCGCCGTACCGGCGACGCCCTCAGCTGACCCCTCGCGCTGCCGGACCCGCATTCGGAGCCCGCGCCACGCCGTCCCGCACCGCACGATCTCGCCCGGAGCACCCCTCATGAAGCACCGCCCCCTCCTGTTCACCGCGCTCGCCCTGACCGCCGCCACCGCCCTGACGGGCCCGGCCACCACCGCCACCGCGGCCCCCTCCCCGTCCGCCGAAGCCCCCAAGGACCAGGGCGCCCCGGCGCCGGCGGACAGGGCCGGACTGCGCATCATCAAGACGGACCCCGAAGGCCAGCCCGCATCCGGAGCCGCATTCCAGCTACTCGACCCCGCGGGCAAGACGCTCGCCGAGGGCAAGACCGGCTCCGACGGCACCCTGGCCTTCTCCGACCTCGCCCCCGGCGAGCCCAAGGTCCTGGCGATCACCAACCCGTACAAGCCCGCCGGCCTCACCCTCAAGGTCACCGACAAGGCCATGGGCAAGGGCCTGGCCGGGGTCATCGTCAACATCGCCCCGAAGGACGCCAAGGACGACAAGGGCGCCTTCACCCTCACCACCGGCCCGGACGGCACCGCCAAGGCCCCGATCCCCGTCGGCAAGAAGACCGGCAGCGCCTACACCGCCACCGAGACCAAGGCCCCGGACGCCTACCGGCTGGAGACCACCCCGGTCGAGATCACGGCCAAGCCCGGCGCCGAGACCACCGCGGTCTTCACGAACGCGGCCACGACCAAGCCCCCCGAGGAACCGACCGGCAAGCCGACGGCCAAGCCCACCGGCGACCCCACCATCCAGCCCACGCCGACCGCCTCGTCCTCGACCAGTACCGGGGAGCCCACGGCCACCGCATCCACTTCCAGTGGCCCGGGCATTGGGACCGCGACCTCGACCGCCACAGCATCCGACGACAAGCCCGAAGGCTCCCTCGCCCACACAGGCGCCGACAGCACCAACTGGTGGATCCTTGTATCCGGCGGCCTCCTGCTTGCCTCAGGAGCAGGCGCGATCTACGCCGCACGCCGCCGCAAGAACAACGACGGCGAGACCGGCACCGGGCAGCACGGGCGCACCGACAACTGACACACCAGCGCGGTCACCGGCCCCGGGAACCTGATGAGGTTCTCGGGGCCGCTGCGGCCCGCCCCTACACGGACCTGACGGGACGGCTGCCTCACGAGGAAGGGAGGCAGGCCGGTGATTATGACTAGTGGAGTACGTGCGGATTCGTGCCCAGTCATCTGGCGTGTTTAGAGCGCATTTCAGCAGGTGGATTCGGCTGATGCGGCTCGTCACTCGTTGGCGTGAGATCTCGCCAGTCACTCGCAGACTCGGCGAGTGACTGGCGAGATCTGCGGGTTCGCACCAGATTCGGAAAGTCGTCGACCAACCCCTTTCTGCTGGTTAGCCCGCGCATCGACTCGTGTGACTTTGATTTCTACTTGGCCACTTTGATGTGCAGCTGGCCACTGATCAGTCGTCACCTGGTCGTTGTGCTGTTAGAGCAGCAGCTGGAGCCAGTCCGGGAGCTCCGCTCCTGCGGTGCGGCCCAGGCTTGTGGCGAGTCCGCCGATGAAGCCGAGGATCACGACGGTGGCGGCGCGGCGGAGGTGGGAGGTCTTGGGTCGGGGGGCTTCGGGAGGTGTCTGGGTCATGTTCCGAGCTTGAGGTGTGCGCGGGGTGGTGCGCAGCGCGCAACGGTTGCCAATGGCCCGCAACGCGTTGCCAATTCGTGCGCAACAGTCCGGCGGGCCCAAGTGGTGCCCGACACTGGGTGGGTGACCACCAGTAGACGCCGAAGCGGGGCCGCTGCTCTGGGTCCGCTCCATCAGGACGCGGGCCCGGAGCGCCAGGAACTCGCCCTTGCCCTGCGCGAGTTATTCCAGCGGCTGGGGATCCCCCTGCGGGAGTACGCGGCCAAGGAGGCGCGCTCTCCCGGCTCCGTCAGCCGCGCGCTCAGTGGCGCGCGGCCCGTGCAGGAGGACTTCGTGAAGAACCTCCTCCACGACGCGGGCGAGCCCCCTCGGCCGCCGCTGTCCGAGGAGGAGCGGGCCCGGGTGTGGGGACTGTTCCGCAAGGACGAAGAGAGCCGGATGGATCCGGCGAGCCGCATCCGGCTCCTCGAGCGCGGCAGGCGCGAGCTGGAGGAGCGCCTGCGAGGGCTGGAGGAGAGCCGGGCGGCCGCGGACACGGACGGCACCGCCGCCGAGCTGGACTCCCTGCGCCACCGGCTGCACCAGCGCGAGCAGGAGCTGGCCCTGGTCGAGCAGGAGCGCGACCGGCTGGCCCGGCGCATCGGGAAGCTGCTCGCCGAAGCCGGACTTCGCGACGGCAGCGGGCCCGTGGTGATTCGGTCGCCGTCCGCCCCGTGGTACGCCCCGCAGGCACGGCCCGACCGGGGGCGGTACTGGCCCGCGTACGCCGACCTCGTGGCGCGGCGGGGGTGGTCGGCCACCAAGGTGGCCGACCTGGACGAGGCGACCAGCCAAGTGGTGGAGAAGCTTGCCGACCCGAGCGCGGCGGAGGCCTACCAGTCCAAGGGCCTTGTTATCACGCCCGTGCAGTCCGGCGCGAGCGCCCACATCACCGGCACCGTGGCCAAGGCGGTCGACGCGGGCTACCGCCTCGTGATCGTGCTGACGGGCCCGACCAACGTGCTGCGGTACCAGCTGCAACGGACCCTCGACCGCGATCTGGTGGGGCGCGAGAACCTCCTGCTCGGTGCGGGCGAGTCCGAGGACTCCGAGTATGCGGACGATCCCGACTGGTTCAAGGCGGACGGGTTCATACGACACGGCCGGCGTCCCTCCTCGGAGGGCGGCTTCGACATCCTCCGTCTGACGACGCGCGACAACGACTACAACCACCTGCGCCAGGGCCTCGCCGCGCTCGAGTTCGAGAAGCGGATGCCGCAGTTGCCGCTGAACGATCCCGAGAACCTGCACGCCACGTCCGTACGGCTCATGGTCGTGAAGAAGAACAAGACCACTCTGTCCAAGTTGGTCAAGGACCTGCAGAGCATCCACCCGCCGCTGGCGGAGATCCCGACGCTGATCATCGACGACGGCACGGCGTGGGATCCGGGCGCCGTGAACACCCACAGGAAGGCGACCGGAACGGGAACGGCGGGCGTCACGTCCGTCCAGGCTGTCACGGCGGAGCTGCTGGGCCGCTTGCCCAGGGCGCAGTACGTCGCCTACGGCACGTCCCCCTTCGTCGGTACCCTCATGGACCCGTCCGCCTCGGAGGACCTGTTCCCCAAGGACTTCATCCTCTCCCTGCCGCGCCCCGCCGGCTACGTGGGCGTGGAGGACTTCCACGACATCGGCTCGGACGTCCCGGAGGAGCGGCGGACCTTCGCCAACTCCCGGGAGAAGGCGCACGTCCGCAATCTCGTGCTCCGCGACAAGGACGATGACCAGGGCGAACGACAGGCGATGGACATGTTCGTGCTGACCGGCGCGGTGAAGCTGTACCGGGCCGCGCGGGGCGGCGGCGAAGCACCGGCCGACTATCGCCACCACACCATGATCGTTTACGTTTCGGATCGCATCGCCCGGAAGCGGGAAGAGGCAGCGCGCCTGCGCCGCCTTTGGTACCAAGGCTCTTACGACCGGGCCGAGGGTCTGGGACGGCTCCGCGAGCTGTACGAGAAGGACGTCGAGCCCGTCTCCTGCGAACGGGCCGACGGCCTTCCCGTCCCCGAGTCCTTCGACGAGCTCGCACCGTACGTCACTGCCGCATGGTCGCGGATCGACGCCGACGGCAACGCCGTCGTGACCGAGAGCACATTCAGGGACGGCGAACACGACGGGTACGAGCTGGACTTCGCGCGGCGGCACATCTGGAAGATCCTGGTCTGCGGTTCACGGCTCTCGCACGGCGGCCCCGTCGAGGGCCTGACCGTCATCTATCAGGGGCCCCGCACCACCGGCGCGGCGGTCGTGGCCGGGATCGGACGCTGGGCCGGCTTCCGTGTCGGCTACCGGGACCTGATGCGGCTCTACTTCGCGCGGGTCCCGGGCGAAGCCGGTGGGGGCGTCTTCGACGCGTTCGCGGCGATTTTCCGCGACCAGCTCTCGTTCCGGGAGGATCTGGCGCGCTACGCCGTCGAGGTCGACGGCAGACCGCAGCTCACGCCCGCCGAAGTGCCCCCGCTGCTTGCGCAGCACCTGGGCGCGGTGGACCCTGAGCAGCGGCGTGGCCCTCTCTCCAACGCCGAACTGGTCGAGGTCCGCTCGCCCGGCCGGTGGATCGAGCCGCTCGACCACCCCGTTGACGCGGCGGCGAAAACCCGCAACGTCCAGCAGTGGCGGCCACTGTTGGACGTTCTGGCGGAGCCCCGCGTGCTCAGCGGCCGGTCCACCTCCTTCCGCGCCCGCACCGGCCTGGTACCGCACGCCCGCCTGATGGAGGTCCTCTCCGGGCTGGAGGGCACTGGGCCGCGGCTTCGCCCGCACCTCTCCTACCTTGAGCAGTTGGGACGGGAGCCCGGGAGCCAGTGGCTGCTGGTCGTTCCGCAACCCGCTGGTGACGGACCCACGGCAGCGGTTCTCGGCTCCGAACCGCTGTCTCTCTTCCGCCGAGCGCGCCGGGCCGGCCGGGGGGACGGCTTCGGCAGGATCACGGACCCGTCGCACGAGTCCGCGGTCGAGGCCGCGGTGGGCCGGGCCGACGGGGCGCTGTCGCTTCTGGGGGCGCTGCTCCTGTACCCCATTCACGAAGCGGAAGACGGCCCCGTCAAGGCGGGTGAGGCGGACCCGTCGCAGATTGTCATGGGGGTCGGCATCTATACCCCGGAGAAGGAGGGGGGCCCGTTGCTTCGCTTCCGGTCCGTACGCAGGCCTTGATGCGACCGGCGTTGAAGCCGGGGATGTCCCTTTGGTCCCTGCGTCGGCGACGGGACACCGGCACGGCGCAGCCAGGCCCAGGCGGGGGTCATGGACCGGCTACCGGACTTGGCCGCGGTTCGGGTGTCGGGGCACACCGTCGAAACCGGCGACACTGCCCTGGCCGCGGGGCGATGCCGGAGGTATGAAGTCGCCTATAGCCCCGCCGTTCGCTCATAGACGAACGGCTCAGAGGCCGAGACGTCTGGGCCCGATATCAATCGCCTCGATTGATTAACAGCAGCGGACAACAGTTCGCCGGTGGCAGACAAGAAAGATCCCGCAAAGACTGGTGCAACGCTGCAGCGCGTGTCAGCCTAGACGACCTTCCCTGGAACTCGGGGTTTTCGCAGGTCAGAGAGGTGATGCTTGTGGCCGTGGAGCTGTCGAACGTCGGATTCCGCACCACGATCGAGAAGTTGCGACTGCACAACTGGCTTCTGGGGCCCGGCCGGCCGACCGAAGTCATCGACTGCTTCCCCGAGGCGAATGGCGACTTCACCCTCATCGTCGATGATCGGGCCGACACCCATATCTCTTCGGCTGACGGCAGGCTCTATCTCGGCTGGTTTCCCGACGGCCGGCCCGGAGCCGAGGACGAGGGCTGGGTCCTGGCCGTCACCGGCACCGCCACGGTTCCCGGCTACCGTGTCGTCTTCGACCCGCAAACCCCGGCACGGCTCGTGGCCGCTACCGTTTCCGAGGTGCTCGCCACGGCTCGACGGCAGTAGTCACCATGCCGCCGCCTTGCGGCCGGGGCTCTCGCCTCCCGTCCTCCAGCGGCTCGCCCGTCTCTCTGTGGTCCGTTCCCGGAGGTCGCGCCTCGCACATCCGCACCCCCCAGAGCGCTTTCCACCCGTGAGGAGAACCGTGGCCCCTCAGCCCGAGCCCGGCGCCGAGATGACTGTCGCCGACCTGATGAAGCACCTGTCCGAGGCGGACCCTTCCGCCCGTGTCCGGCTCGCGATCAACCCCTTCTTCCCCATGGCCCACAAGATGGGCACCGTGACCGTGGGCGCGGACCAGGACGGGCGACCGGTCGTCTATCTCGCCGAGGACGCGGAGGCGGTGCAATACGGGAACCTGCCCAGGCCGGTCGCCGAAGCCCTCACTTGGATGCCTCCGGTCGAGCCGCCTGCCCGTGGACGGCGGCCGCGCGCCGTCTCCGACGACGATACGAGCCGCGACACCCTCTGACGACAAGGAGCACTTCTGCCCCCGTCCCCTGGCTTCTCTTCTATTCCCGCGTACTGGGTCACCCCGCGCTATCTCGCCGGCGACGACGGCCTCCTTGCCGACCCGGTCGGCTCCCACCTCGCTGCTGTGGGCTGGACCAGCCTCACCCTCGTCCGAGGCCGGCGCGAACCCGACGAGCCCGACGGTGCCCGGCAGGTTCTTCGCAGTACCGTCCTGTACGTCGCTCCGGACGCACTGAGCTGGGCGCAGTGGGTGCTGGCCGACGAGCCCATCCTCCTGGGTGATCAGCCGGTGGCATGGACGGTCTCTGCCCGCGCCACCCCCACCAGCCTTCCCCAGTGGAATGCATACTTCTCCGCCGGTACCCCGCCCGAGGCCGTCACCGACTTCCTGCTCGCCCTGGAGGACCGTCCTGATCCCGCCCACGGCTACGCCGGACCGCAGACGGTTCTCGACGCGCTGGCGGGCGGCGGCTGGGTCCGCGACATCGACACCCCTACCGCCATGTCCGACCCGCGGTTGGCCGCCAGCATGGTCTTGACTACCTTGCCGGACGAGGGCATCCAGGACGGCGACCCGCTCGTCCTCGATCCCGAGGTGGAAGCTGTGGGATGGCAGGCATGGTGCGAGCCGAGGATGGGCGGCGGGCTTCTGTGGGCCGCCATGTTTTCCGCTAGCACACCGCATGATCTCGTTGCGGCCTTCGCCGCTTCTCTGGCCTCACCCGTACCAGTGCTGCGCCACACCCTGCCGGAGAGCAGCGAGGGCCAGCTCACTGTGCAACCGACTGTCTGAGATGCTGACCGGCCGGACCCTAACGGGTCCGGCCCGGCGGTCTTTCTGCGGTGGCGGGACGGGGAGAACTCGGCGTGCTCGGCGCGGGGTAGCGGCGGTCAGTCGGCGAAATGCCTCGCGGGGCCGTCTCGATGAGGTGAAGAATCTGGGGCTATGCCTCACAGCGTTCCAAACTACCCGGTCTCCGAGAAGAAGTACATCAAGCGCATTTTGCGTCACTCGCCGAGGTCTTTGCTGGAGCTGATCGCGGCCACCAGTGCGGCGATGCCATTTCCGCGCGATCTGGGGCGTCAGAACCTGGGTATGTACGGGCCGTGGGCGCTTGCCGATGCGGCCTGGATATCGCTCGCCGTAGGCGGGTCGGAGGACCGCAGAGGCGGTGGCGCGCGAGGCCGTCGCAGCCGCCCACAGCGGTCGACGCACCGCCGGCGCCAGGCCCGGGACGCGTCGGCGAGACCGCAGGACCTCGACACGATCCTTGGGTACTACCTTGCTCTGGACGATCCGATCAGCACCAAGTCGGCCGTGGACCACCTCACCAACTACTTGCTGCGCGTGGCCGGCCAGCAATTCACGTGGCAGGTCGACGAATACTCCGAGCTCGCTCGTACCATCGCTCTTCTGGAGCAGACCACCACTGACCGGCACCTTCAAGTCCTGCACCCCGGATCCGGTTGGGACACGGGCCTGCTTGGCTGCACGGTGCCGGACTACGTCAGTCTGGCACGCCTCGTTTGGGGAGCGGCGCGAATGTCGGCGCCGCAGCGACGTGGGCGGTTCGTGCCTGGGGACCTCGAGTCGGCGGACTTCGCGGAGTTCGGTGCCCTCCACTCGGTCGAGGTGATGACCGATGTCCTGGAGCGGCATTTCGTAACCACCGCACCGCGCCTCTGCGGCACGTTCCCTCACGACGCGGACCCACTGGTGCGTCGCTACGGGTTCAATCCGGTGCGGGCGACGCCACTAGTGGAAGGCTTCGGCGAGGGATACCTAGTGCCGGTACCGGCTGCAGTGCTGGGGAAGGCCAGTCTGCTGGGCCTGTACTACACGGGCGTCAAGGCCCTCGGCAACAAGTTCGCCGACGACCTGGGCGAACTGTTCGAGCAGTACGTTGGCCGGCAGTTGAGACTGCTGCCGGACGCTGAGGTACACCCGGAGGTCGTCTACGCGCTGCCGAGAAACCAAGAGGGCAAGAGCGTCGACTGGATGGTGGTGTTCCCCGACTTGGTGCTGTTGGTCGAGGTCAAGTCGACCAGGCCCAACGCCGAACTACTGCTCGGGCCGGATGGCTTCGCTGACCTCGACATTCTCAAGAAGAGGGTCGGCAAGGGCTTCCAACAGATCGAGACATCCGCAGAGCGGATTGCCGAGGGACATGTGGCCTTTGCGCACATCCCGAGGGACCGCCCTGTACTCGGCATGATCGTCACGATGGAGCCGTTCCATCTGATCAACACCCCGGAGCTCCGGGCCGCGATCGAGCCGACTCGAACCCCGGTGACGGTCAGCTCGATCCACGAGGTGGAGCAAGCCGTCACGATCACCGACGTGAGCCTGGCGGGTCTACTGCTGGCCAGCACCCGTGGCGATGGACTGACTCTGCAGGAGTTGTTCAAGGGACACCAGTTCACTAAGCAACAACGCCGTCCTAGAGCGGGCTTGGGAGTCAATTCCCATGCCGCGGGATGGGCGGGGGTAGGGAGCATCGACGCCTCCCTACCGGACCGGTGCCTCAAAGGGCAGAGGGTTTAGCGGGCCTTGGCCAGGTCGGTCTGCGCGTGGATCGTGACTTCCGCCCGGCTGCCGGAGACGACTAGGAGCACGGCCCCGTCGCGAATCACGGTCTGCTGGACGACGGTGCGCCGTCCGCCAGCGGTGACGGTGAGGACCTGCCCCCACTGCTCGTCGCCGAGACGGGGCACCGGCACCGTCTGGGTGCGAATCTCCGCCACGGCGGTGGCGGTGACCAGCTGGTACGACGTGCAGGCGCCCATGGCGGTCATGATCCGCCCGACCCCTGCGGACAAGTCCTGGGGCGGTGCGGAGTACAGCTCCTCGGTCAGCTCGGTGCGGCCGGGGCCGGTGAAGACCCGCTTCCCCTGGTTCGGGAACATCGCGTACGGGTTGTCCACGGCGCTGCCCAGCTGCTCCAGCTGCGGGCAGCCCTCGACGGACGCCTCGGGCGAACCCGTGGTTGCGGCGGGGCGGGCGGTGTAGCCGGGGCCGAGATCGTCGGCGGTGAGCAACCGGTCCGCGAGCCGCTCCGACGGCAGCACTCCGTGGTCGCCGGCGGTAGCTATGGGCGTCTCTGCCTGCTTCCCGGCGGGCGCGCTGTGGGAGGGCGGGGCGGAGCAGCCGGTCAGGGCCCAGAGGGCGAGACAGGTGCTGGTGAGGATGGCGGAATGGCGCAGGCGCATGCGGGTTCCCTGGGTCGGATGCGAGTGGGCTGACCGTGGCCGCCTCCTCGGAGCGGCGGGGCAGGAATACAGGGGGTCCAGGGGGCGCGGTGCCGGATCAGTGGTCGAGGGAGCGCAGGCCCTCCTCGAGCGTGCCGAACTTGCCGTTGCTCGGGCCGCTGTTGCGGTTGTACCAGGCCAAGTCCAGGCGGGGCTCCAGGGTCTCGTGCCCGTCGCGGCAGCGCAGCCAGATCCGGCCCTGGGTGCACAGGATGACCCAGTCCCGGTACGCCTGGCACTGCGGGCAGGCGCGGACCTCACCCTCGACGACCAGGGGGCGCCGCCACGGCATGAACCGGCCGGCCAGCTCGTCGTCGGTGTCCATCCGGAAGTCCGGCGGCAGAAAGTCGTCCACTACCGGAGCGGGTTCGGGCGCCGACTGGGCCGGCTCGGGCCACTGCGGCTCCGGGTACGCCAGCCACGGAACACCCGCCGGCCCCATCCTTTCAGGCTCCTGCTTCGCCTTCCTGCGACCGAACACTTGGGCTCCCCTCCCCGAGTTGGCTCCCCGCACACGGCGGCGGGTCATGAAGCGTGCCCCACCGCTCCTATCTGCGGCAACTCACGAATTCCTGAAGCCCGGTCACCTCCTGCGGCGCTGCGGGCCCTTCGCGGCCGGGTTCCAGGCCCTCCGCCCGGCGGGGTCCCACGGGGCGGAGACGCCGTCGGGCAGGGGGGCCGCCTGGCCGTCGGCCGGCAGGTCCGCGGCGCGGCGCAGCCGCCACACCAGCACGTCCGAAACCGACTCGGCGCTCGCCAGCTCCCGGCGGGCAGCCGCGTCGGCCAGCAGGGCGGTGGCGTCGTACCCGGCCGCCTCGGCATCGGCCAGGGTCGCAGCCAGCGCCGCCCACCCGGCTTCCGCCAGGGCCTGCTCCGCCAACGTCGACGGAAGTGCTTCCCGGACCCGCAGAACCTGGCGGCGCAGCACCGGAAGAGCCAGCGACCGGCCCCGCACGGCCAGCACACCCATCGGCTGCTCGGCGGCAGCCCGGTAAGCCGTGCGCAGGTGCTCGGCGGCCAGCTGGGCGGCGGCGGCCTGCTGGGCGTGTGCCTTCTTCCCGTGCCAGTGCGCGGCCACGGTCACCAGGAAGAACACGGCGTCGATCACCATCGCGGTCGTCGCTCCGTCCTGCCCCCGTCCGAGCGCAGGACCGCTGTAGACGAGGTCACGGGCAGCCTGACGAAGAGCCCGGTCGTGCCCGCGCTCCGCACGCACGTGGGAGCGGGAGGCCCGCTCGAACACGAAGGCTGCTTCTCGCAGTTCGCGCCGGGTGTGGGCGGCGGACGTCTTCGCGAGCGCGTCCAGGACCTCACCGGCAGCCGCGATGTACGCCGCGGCCACCCCGTCGTCCGCCCCGTCCATGACCAGCACCGCCTGCCACAGCGCAGTACTCGCCCGGCGCCGCGCCGATGCCGGCCCCGACGGCACCGTCTGCTCAGCGACCCGGCTGGTTCGGCGGCCGGACCAGCGCTCCCGGATCCGCGGCAGGGACAGGTCCGGGCCCAACTTCGAGCCCGGGTAGAAGACCGGTTCCCCATGGGCGTTGACGTCTCCGGGCAACGCGACCGTGTACCCGAGGAGGTCGCCGGATGGTGCGACGCGGGTGCGCACCAGAACGCCGGCGGCTCGCAGGCGGTCGAAGAACTCCCTCTCGCTCTCGGCTCCGGCCACGGCCCGCCGGACGGCCTCACGGAGTTCCTCGCGGGCGGTGCGCTCACGGCCCTGGCGGGCGGCCTTGTGGCGTTCGGCGCTGGTGGGCCGCTTGGAGGCGGTCCCGTCACCGGGGTTGAGGCGGCGAAGCCCTAGCTCCTGCTCCAGGCGGCGGGCTTCGGCCTGGACGCGGACGGCGTCGAAGTCCAGGTCCGGCCGGTAGCCGTCTTCACGGACCAGGGTGGCCAGGATGTGGATGTGGTCGTCAGCGTGCCGGACGGCGACCCAGCGGCAGCCGGAGCCTTGGTCGGGGTCGTCGATGCCGGCGGCGGCGACCATGCGGCGGGCGACGTCGCCCCATTCCTCGTCGGACAGGGTCCGGTCGGTGGGGCCGTTGCGCACTGACAGGTGCCACACGTGCTTCGCTGGCCGTTCGTCTTCGGCGAGCAGGGTCAGGGGCTGATCGAGGAGCTGCTGGAGCTGCTTGTACGTGACCTCGGCATCGCGGCCGGGGTCGGGGGCGCCATGGTCCCAGGAAGCCACCAGGTGCGGGTCGACGTGCTCCTCGGCCTTGCCCGGCCCGTACAAGTAGTAGAGGAGGCCGATGGTGCGCTGCCCGCGCTTGTGGATCTTCGGGACCATGGTGGTGTTGAGTCCTAGGTGTGTTCGAGGAGCTGGTCGGTGGCGCCCTGGACACGAGCGGAGGCGCCGCGGACCGCGTCGAGTACGGCGTCGAGCTGGGCGTCGGGCGGCTGGGCACCGGAGTTGATCGCGCGGGTCAGCTGGTTCAGGTTGTTGCCGATCTGTCCGAGGTGCCGGCGGGCAGCGAACAGCTCGGCGACCATCTCGCGGCGCCCTGCGATGGCCGCGGCGCTGGTCTGCGGATCGCGGGCGGCGGTGAGGGCGGCGCGGGCGAAGAAGCCGGCGAGGGTGACGCCGGCTGTCTTGGCAGCGGTCGCGACGAGCACGAGCTCGTCGTCGCTCATACGGACGCTGCACACGTTGGGGCGCTGACGGCGCTTGTACGAACGGCGTCGCGTACGGGCTGCTGCGGGCGCGGCAGATGCGGTTTCGTGCGTGGGCTGTTGGTCCCCTCCTGGCTGCGATCCGCCCTCGGTCGCAGCCTCCTCGTCAGGCGTCCCCCGGCGCCGGACGAGGCCCTGCCCCCCAGGGGCAGGGAACCCTTTGGACACTCCGCCGATGGTGGAGTGTCCAAAGGGATAACTTGCTCCTCCTGGGAGCGAGTTGGTGTCAGGCGAACGGTGGTCACGTTCGGGGGACTCGGCCGGTCTGACGGGCTGGTCCTGACCCGCTTCGCGCGGGTTCTCAGCTGAGGTCATCGGCGTTTCGGCTCCTTCCGGGAGACGAGGTGCGGGAACGGGGCGGCGGCCCGGGTGCTGGTCCGGGCCGCCGCACGGGCAGGGGTGCGGCTCACCCGCACAGGGGGCAGCGCGTGTAATGGCGGGAGAGGGCCTTGGCCATGTTCTGCTTCACCGTCAAGGCGTGACGCGTGCTCGACTTCGAGGCGGTGCTGCCCGCGTGACGGGTGGCGTGGTTGCGCAAGAACGTGATGTCGCGTTCGTAGCCAGCCTTCAGGTCGGTGAATCGATCGCACGTCTTCATCGGCGGGTGGCTCCTTCGGAGGATGTGGTGGAGTGGGTGGCGGCTCGAAGCGCGGTCAGGACGGGTCCGATGTGTTCGTTGCCGAGGGGGATTCCGCGGGCGCGCATGATGCTCCGCAGCTGCGTTCTGGTGATCTGCTCGTTCCCCTCGGCCGCCAGGACTGCGGGGACGTCCGGGAGGACCAGCTCGACGACCTGGGCCTCGGACAGGCGACGTGGTCCGGTCCGGCGGTCCGACCGTCCGGCATGCACCTTCGCCCGGACGGTCCGGGGGCGAGCCGGGCCGGTCCGAGTTTGACGCGGTCCGGGTGTCGGTCCGGGTCGGGGCGGTCCGGTGGGGGTGTCGGTCCGATCGGGGTTGGGTCCGGTCCGGGGTTCCGTACGGTCCTGTGGTCCGGCGGTCCGGCTTGGGGCCGGGTCCGGTCCGGGGCGAGGCGGTCCGGTGGAGGTGTCGGTCCGGTCCGGGTTGGGTCCGGCCCGGGGTTCCGTACGGTCCTGTGGTCCGGCGGTCCCGCTCAGCCCCGGTCCGGTCCGGGTATCGGTTCGGCCGTTCCGGACGGGCCTGGCGACCCGCTGCTGGATCTGCCTCATCAGGACTCCGAAGGCCAGCATCGCGCCGGTCGGTGGGACCGCCGCGACCACGTAGTCGAGGAGCGGAACAGGCCCGGCGGTGGTGCCGTTCACGCCGGCCACGTTGAGGGCGATCGACCCGAGTGACCCGACAGCCGTCAGCCCGATCGCCCACCAGTCCGTGACCCTGCGAAGTCCGGCCCGCAGCATGAGCAGTTCGCCTGCGACGATGAACATGTCCAGCGTGGCGGGCCAGGCCCACTGCCGGATGGGCGAGCGGTCCAAGCCGTGTCGCCCTGCGACTTCGGCGAGGTGGGCGTAGGAGAGCCAGAATCCGGCGCCCGTCAGGACGATGATCACTGTCCCGGCAGCGATCAGGGCGTATCGGTCGGCGGTCTCCTCGGTCAAGGTCTGCCTTTCTCCGGGCTCGATGGGGGATGTGGTGTGCGTCCGCTGGTGGGGCGGGCGGGAGGTGGCGCCGGGCAGTTCAGGCCGCCTTCTTCAGGGCGTTGATCAGTTCGTGCGTCTGGGCCTGGCGGGGCACCTGGCAGAACGTTTCCTCGGGGGCGGTCTCGCTGCTGACTTCCCCGCCCTGGTCCGGGGTGCCGGCTTCGTCGCTGTCCGGGGCCGGGACCTTCCAGTACCGGTCGCGGTCGGCCACCGCGTGGCGGGCCGCGCGGAGGAGGTCACGGGCGTGGTCAAGGTCGATGCGGAGGGCATAAGCCAGGCGTGGGGCGCTCCAGCCGCGGATGTAGGCGGCGCGGGTGACGGCGTCGCGCTCGGACGCGGTGAGGTGGACGTCCCGGCCCATGAGCACGGCGCGAACTCGGGCGTAGTCGAGGCGCTTGGCGACCTTGGCGTGCCACGGCTTGCGCTCCGCCTCGGTCAGGCCGCCCCACATGCCCCAACGGACGTCGTTGTCCAGGGCGTGCGTGAAGCAGTCCTGGCGTACGGGGCAGGTGCCGCAGAGCGTCTTGGCCTCGGCGATGGCGGCGTGGGCGCGCGGTGCGGAGAAGAACAGGCGGTCGGCCTCGTCGGGGGCCAGGTCGTGGCACCTCCCGCGGGCGTGCCACGAGATGTCGGCGATGCCGCGCAGTCCGGGGATGGGCTGGGTGTTGGTGGTGATGTGGCGCATGGGGCGGGTCTCCAGGCATGCCGGACGGCGGCGAGCGGGTGCGGCGCGCGGCGGCGGGTGCCGGCGGACCGGCTCGCGGGCCGGGCGATGGAAGGTGGTGGGCGCGGTGGGTCAGGCGGCGCGGAAGCGACGGTCGGGGCCATCGAGGTGGACCGGGGTGCACATCCCGGACAGGCGGCTCAGCACGCGGTCGCCGACCTTGTCCCGCAGCACCGGCTGGCCGGAAGCCATCCCCGGCATGCGGACCGGCGGCAGGTTCGAGGTGACGATCGTCGGCAGCTGGTTCTGTGCCCGCCAGTTGAGCAGGCGGAAGGTGATCTCCTCGTTCCACTCGGACGCCTTCGCGGCACCGAGGTCGTCCAGGAGGAGTAGCGGTACCCGCACGATCCGACGCAGGAGGTACTCGGGATCGCTGCCGCCCCGGGCCCGCATCTCGCCGTACAGGTCGGCGGCGGTCGTGGCGTACCAGCGCACCCCGCACCCGGCGGCGGTCAGGGCGCGGATCGCGGCGTACGCCTGGTGCGTCTTGCCGGCGCCGGTCGAGCCCCACAGCAGCAGGCTGCGGCCGTGGGTGATCTCCCGCTGCCCGGGCGTCCCCCAGTGCGGGATCAGCGGGCTCGCCGCGTGGCCGACGGCGCTGTCGGCGATGGTTCGGACCCACTCGGCCACGGCGGGATGTTCGACCTGGGCCTCGCGGTAGTCGCGCGGGATTCGCAGTTGAGCGGCCTCAATAGCGGGGATCGCTTCCGGGGTGTCCGCGACGGGGGCGGTGGCGTCGATGCCGCGCTCGGCGAGCTTGCGCCGCATCCAGGCCATCGAAGCGTTGTCCGCGGTGGTCTCAGGGTCGGCGAGGCGGGTGCGGTTCACAGGGCGACTCCGAAGGTGCCAGTCGGCTCAGTGGGGTTCAGGTACGGCGTGTAGGTGGGGGAGGCGCTGGCCCAGAGCCCCGCGCCGGAGGCGGAGGACGGGCTTGAGCTCGACGACGGCGCTGGCCCGGCGTTGAGGAGCTCGTTGACCAGGCTCGGCAGGACGCTGGGGTTCAGCCCCTTGGCACGCAGCCGCTCCAGCGCCGGCCTCAGGACTTCGGGGCCGTAGCCCTCGTCCAGCAGCGAGCGGAGCTCCTTGCCCAGGTGCCCGAGCACCTTCTTCGGCGGACGTCCTCCGGGGCAGCCGCGCAGGTACTCGGCCATCAGGACCTTCGCCGACCACTCGCTCGCGTCGGCCGCCTCCAGCACCGTCGCCGGGGAGGAGCCGAGCGTGGGTGCCTCGCGCCCCCTACGGGAAGATCCAGGATCCAAGATCCTAGATCCAGACCGTGAACCCTCAGTGAATGTGGCGCCCGTCATGCCGCCTGCTTGGGATGCATCGCCCTGACCTGCGGATTCCCTTGCAGGGCTTGCCGGGGGCGGGCACGGGGGCGATGTGGCCTCGATCTCACCATCCTGGGCGAGAGTGGCGCGCGTCACGGTGAGGTTGGATGCGGGCGAGTTGGACGGAACGGTTCGCGTGAGCGCTCCGTGATCGGTCATGGAGTCGCCTCCGCCGATGGTGTCGGCGGGCGCCTCGTGGGCTTCGGGGAGCCCCTGCCGGGGGCTGTCACCCGCCCGCATTTGGGTGCGGCACTGAGGGAGATCGCACTCGCCGCACGCCTTCGCCGCCTCGTGGGTCGGGCAGCGCGGCAATCGTGAGTCCGAGGCGCGGTTGATCTTCTGGTGCCGGTCCCAGGTCACTATGTGCAGCCAGGACTTGCCGTCACAGCCGGTGTACCGGCACACCAGGCCGACCTCGGCCAGCTGCTCCAGATCGCCGGCCACGTGGGCGGGGGTGTGCTCCGGGCGCAGCGCCCACAGCCGCCCGGCGATGACGGCCGGGTGGTCGCGGAATCGTCCCGAGTCGTCCGCCTGGGTCAGCAGCCCAAAGAAGGTGACCATCGCGGTGACATCGACGGCGGCGAGGTCCTCGGATTCGAACGCCTCGGGCTTGATGGTGCGAATGCGCGCCATCAGCGCTCACCCCCGTACCAGCGGCCCGAAATGGGCGGGTGGGCGGTGTTCGCGGCGCGTTCCGCGGCGACGGTCCGGAAGCCCGGCCTTTCGCGCAGGGGCGTGCCCATGCAAAACTCTCCCTGAGTGATGCCGCAGCCGGTGTGCCCCGTTGGAAGGGCCGGTGCGGTGATGACGGGTCTCTCCGGCCGTTGCCTCGGCTGGAGATACGACTCTTCGCGTCCGGCGCCCGGGAGTTGCCTTCTCCCGGGCGCCGAGTGCTTTTACGGACTAGCCGCTTGGTGCGTCCTGCATGCGTTTCCTGTCGCCGGTCACCGGGTTGCCTCCCGGTTGGGGACGACGAACATACGCAGACGTCCACGCAAGATCCAGACCTGGCTCTACAGACCGTGAAAAGTTGCCCATGCCAAGCATTTTGCTGCTGTGTCGGCGTGTGCGGACGTGGGCTGATGTTCGATGCCGTCGTCCGCGTGCACTCCGGGCATGCCAAGAAAGATCTTCAAAAGAGCCCCCACGTTCATGAACCGGCAGGCTGTCGCGCTGTACCGGCTGGTCAGGTTTGGATTTAAGCCCGCAGGCAAAGGCTTCGTCAACGGCATCCCAACGAGAATCCACGCGCGTAGATTGATGCGTGGGATGTGTAGGGGCTGCATGGAGATGCTTGCCAACCATCCCTTTTGTAAAGGGGGGTTGGGCGGCGGCTGCTTATCTGCTGGCGTGATCGTCGGCGGCGTGAATGATCATTCGCCCCCTTGCAAGAAAAATCGGCAAGGATTTGCCGCTTTTTCGATCATGGAAAACCGCCGGTGAGAGAATGTCCAGATTCGTCACGGAAGGCGGCTGGACGCCGGTGGGCATGGTTGCACGTTTAACCAACCGCCCTGTGGTCGACGCCACAAATTACAGAAAGGGTTCAAGGTCGTCGTATCGTCTTTGTGGGAGACATCCGGCCGGGGGGCCTGCATTCGTGCTGCCCCTCTTTTTTCATGCCTTCAACCGGATGCCGCCCTGCAGACTGCGGAGACAAAGGAAGAGCCTCATGGTTGCTCAGGGGATAGTCCCCTTCGGTGATGACCGCGCCGAGAACAAGGGCGCAAACGGCGGGGAAATCGCCGGTCAGTTCATGGGGTTCGGTGGCTGGCTGAAGAGATGGCGCCAGGCGGCAGGGATCACCCAGTCCCCGGTGGCCAAGGCCCTCGGTATGGGGGTCCGGACGTACCGCAACGTGGAGAAGGGCGCCGTCCCGCCCCGGTTCACGAAGCCCCAGTGCGAAGCGCTTGCGGACCTGCTCGGACTCGACAAGAGCGAGCGCCACGCCCTGCTGCTGTACAACATCGGCACCACGCTCGACGGCGACCCGCAGATCGACGCCAGTCCGGAGCTGCGCCGGGCACTTCGCCTTCTGATCGACAGGCAGATGCCCTCGCCTACGTACCTCACCGACCGCAACTGGAACGTCCTCGCGTACAACGCGGCGATGGCCGAGTGGTGGCCCTGGGTCATGGAGCCGCACGCCAACCTCATGCGCTGGGCCTTGACGAACCCCGAGGCGCGCACCCAGTACCACGACTGGGAAATGCACGCTGCGGCCTACGTCCGCCTGCTGAAGTTCGCCCAGGCCACCCATAAGGACAACACCGAGCTCGTAGACCTGATCGCCGAGGTTCGCCAGAACTCGGAGGTCGAGCGGATCTGGCGCACCGAGGCCGATCTGGAAGCCGACCGGGACGGCCACGTCTTTCGGATGATCATCCCCGCCCTGGGCTGGGAGACCGTCGAAGTCGTCTCCCACGTCCTGTACCCGGCCTCTATGCCCCACTGCCGCTTCGTAGTGATCACCTGGGTCGAGACCGAGTCCTCCGACGACGAGACCGACGCCCTGGGAGGCAAGCGCAACGCCTGGGCCCATGCCGAGCCCGGCCTGTCCGCTCCTCAGCACTCTGCCCAGGCCGAAGCCGATGCCGCCCGCCGCCGTGCGGCTCGTGCGCTCACCGCCCGCCTGGTCGTCGACAGCGCGAACGAAGCCGCAGCGCTTGCCGGCCCCCACGGCATCCCGCTCCCCGCACTCAGTGCGCTGGCCGGTCCGGAGTGCCAGCTCACCCTGTCGCCCGAGAACCACTTCGTGGTGTGGGCCATCCGGGAAGCGCCTGGAGAGTGGGGCATCACGCAGTTGGGAGCCGGAGCCGTCATCGACCGCATCCACCAGCCGATCGTCGACCCCCAGGCCCGAGCGGAGCTGAAGCTGCTCCTGCGCGCTTCGCTGCCGAACTCCGTCCAAGCGGCGTTCAGCCGACTCCGTGAGCAGCTGCCCCAGGCGGACCTCCGGGCCGCCCTCCTTCGCGAGATCTTCAACGACCTCCAACAGGGCGAGGACCTGCCCCGCTAACTGGTGTGGCTAGCTCGTTGACCATAGCTAGCCACTTACTGTCACGACTGGTGCTGTCTCCGTCTGGGGGCTGGGAGGTCGGGGCGTTGTCGTCCGGACGACACGGAACGTCCGGACGGCCGATGCCCGCAGCTCCTGGGCCATCGGCAACGGGGGATGCGCCAGCCCCTCCTTGGATCGGCCGGGCGCCTTGATGGCGCGGCAGGTCCCACAACTCTCAGGAGCCGCTGTGTCTCGACACATCTACCACTGCCCCGTTCGCTGGTCGGACCTCGACGCGAACGGACATCTCAACAGCTCGCGTTACGGCGTCCTCTTGGAAGAGACCCGCATGCGCATGTTCAGCATGCTGGTCCCCAAGGACCCCGCCGAGCGCCTGGCCCGCAACTTTCTCCTGCGCGAGCAGACCATCCGCTACAAGCACCCGCTCGAGACCTGGGAGACCCCGGTCCGCATCGAAGCCTGGGTGACCGACGTCAAGCGGGTCTCCCTCACCTTCCACTTCGAGGTGAAAGACGACGAGCGCGTCTACGCCACCGCGACCTCCGTCGTGGCTGGCTACGACTCCATCCGGAGTGGCATCCGCCGTTTCGAGCAGGACGAGCTCGACGTGTTCAACAGCTACGCCGACAGCACGCAGGACGCGGGCAACTGATCCACTTCGGGCCAGCCCGGGGCAGCGCTGACCCCAAACGGTCCAGGGGGAGTGGTGGTGGCGCTGGCCTGGAGGCGGTGGCTACCGAAACTGGTCGATTCCACCGACCGGCGTACAGGCCATGAGCGGGTGCGCGGCGGCGCCGACGATCATCTTGAGGGCCAGGTCGATGTCGGAGCCGGTGGTTGTGCGGCCGAGGCCGAGGCGGAGGGTCCGGCGGGCCGCGGCCCGGGACAGGCCGATCGCGGTGAGGACGTGGGAAGGTTCGGCGGAGCCGGTGTTACAGGCGGAGCCCGTGGAGGCGGCGAGGGTCGGCATGTGGTCCAGGAGGTCGGCGGCCTCCACGGCCGGGAGGGTGATGCTCAGGTTGCCCGGCAGTCGGCGGCGAGGGTGGCCGTTGACGGTGGCGCCCGGGATCGCGTCGCAGAGCTGCTGTGCGAGGCGGTCGCGCAGCGCCCGGATCTCTCCATTGGGGGTGACGGTGTCGGTCGTGATCAGTGCTGCGGCGGCGCCGAAGCCGACGATGGCGGGAACGTTGAGGGTGCCGGCGCGTAGCCCCCGCTCCTGCCCTCCGCCGGTTTGGAGGGCGGTAAGGCGGGTGCGGCCTCGGACGAACAGTGCTCCGATGCCCTTCGGCCCGTAGAGCTTGTGGGCAGATAGCGAGACGAAGTCGGCGTCGAGCCCGGAGGTGTCGATGAGGCCGTAGCCGGCGCTTTGCGCGGCGTCGGTGTGCATCAGGATCCGGCGGTGGTGGACGACCTCGGCGATGGCTTCGATCCGCTGGATGGTGCCGATCTCGTTGTTGGCGTGCATGACCGACACCAGGACGGTGTCCGGCTTGAGTGCGGCGATGACGTCGTCGGGCCGGACGCTGCCGTGGCTGTCCACGTCGACGCGGGTGCAGGTGTAGCCGTGGTGGTCGACGAGGTATTGGCAGGCGGCGAGGACTGCCTTGTGCTCGATGGTGGTGGTGACGACGTGTCCGCCGTGGGGCCGGGCGGCCAGGGCGCCGCCGACGATCGCGAGGTGGTTGGCCTCGGTGGCGCCGGAGGTGAACACGATCTCGACGGGGTTCTTCGCACCGATGAGGTGGGCGACGTGCCGGCGGGCGGTGCTGACCGCCCGGGACGCGGCCTGACCGTAGGCGTGGGCGCTGCCGGGGTTGCCGAACTGGTCGGTGAGGAAGGGCATCATCGCGTCGAGCACGCGGGGGTCGAGCGGGGTGGTGGCCTGGTGGTCGAGGTAGATCGGCCGGTCGGTCATGCGGCCGCTCCCTTTGCTCGGCGGGTGGGGGCCGCGGCCGCGGCGTACTTGCGCTCGCCGTCGACGAGGTCCCAGTAGACGGTGCGCGCGTCGGCGAAGACGCTGAAGGCGGTGCCCAGACAGCGCCAGTTGCGGTTGGGCTGGGCGCGAGTCAGGACGAAGGAGTCCTCGAACAGCCTGCCCGCGCGGCGCATCATGGCCGGCTGGGGGCTCTGGGGGCCGAAGAGGTGGAGGAAGCCGTGGCCGCGGAGCCAGGCTTCGGCGTTCTCGGTGCTGGGCGTTCCGGAGAGCTGGCCGCCGTCGCCGAGGGTCTGGGAGGCGAGGCGCTCCAGGCGGCGTCGTCGGCGGGCGTCTTCGCCGCCTGGGCACCGGTCGCCGGTGATGGTCCACTCGTTCCAGCGGGGGGTGCAGTAGGTGTCCCAGTCGACGTCGTTGAGCTGGGCGGTGACCTGAGGGGGGAGCTCGCCGCGGGTGAGGTCGGCGACGTCGTAGCCGGGGCCGAGTCCTTCGAGGGTGAAGGTGCCCGGCCGGCCCGGGCCCGGGCGGTCCATGCGGACCATCACGGTGAGCTTGTTGGTGAAGCGGTTGGTGGGGCCGGCGAGGATGACCGCGCGCCCGGCGTCCAGGAGCGGTGCGGCGCGCTGGGCGATGTCCGGGACGGGGAAGGTGTTGCCGCCGCGGTAGTACTGCTTGCGTTCGACGCCGCCGTCGGAGCGGATCATCAAGCGGTCGGTGTTGAGGGCGGCCGCGAGGACGCGGGCAGCGGTACGGATCTCGGTGGGGGTCTGGCCGGGGCGTAAGAGAGTTGCGTTGAGCGTGGGCAGGCCGACGCTGTGCAGGACGGCCATGGTGGCCCACTTCGGCCACCGGCGGTCGCGCGCGGCGCGGTCGAGTTCCTGGTGGCCGAGGCTATGGAGCGGGCGGGGCAGGGCGGTGGTCACAGGGTGTCCCCCTCTGCGTCGTCAGGCGCCGGTGGCGAGGGCCGCGGTCAGGGTGCCGAACGTGAGCTGCCGGTGGTCGCTGAAGGGGTGGTCGCGCCAGTCGTACTGCTCGGGGATGCCGAGCTGGTCGGCGACCACGCGGCGGACGAACTGGCGCTGGAAGCGGCCGTCGGCCGGCCAGTAGTGGTGTTCGCCCGGGCGGGGCGAGAGGTAGAGGTAGGAGCTCTCCGCGGCGGCCGGGAGGTCGGCGAGGGAGTCCAGCCGCCGGCCCGGGCCACCGACTTCCTCGTACGCGGTGAGGATGGCGTCGGCGTCCTTGACGGGGATGATGTGGAGGTGGACGTGGCTGCAGCACGACGCGCCGCGCTCGCAGTCACGCGGGCCGTGCTCGGCGACGATGGCCGGCCCGAAGTGGCTCTGGACCAGGGCGCGCATCGTCTCCAGGCCGGCCTCGACCTTGTGGAGGTCGGTGGCGGGGAAGTCGGCGGCCGCGTCGAGGTGCTCCAGCGGCATGAAGAGGGTGTAGCCCGGGGTGAGGCAGCCGATGGTGGGCAGCAGCACCCAGCCGTCGGCCTCGGTGACGATGCGGGTCTTGGGCGCTCGGTCGTTGAACTCGGTGCAGAACTGGCAGTCATCCATGGATCTCACCTCTCGGACGGGCCGGCGAAGAACTCGTCGGCGTAGCGGCTTTTCAGGTGGGTGGGGTCGCCGTAGAACGGGTGTGCGGAGGGGACGGAGCCGCCGCCACGGGGGAGGAGGAGAAGGCGGGCGACCGGCATGTCTGCGTGCAGGCGGAGGGTGGCCGGGCCGTGGTTGACGAGCTCCAGGGCCAGGTGGCCGGACCAGCCGGGCAGGACGTACGGGCTGGTGATGTGGACGGCCAGGCCGACGCGGGCCAGGTGGCTGAGGCCTCCGATCACCCCGTACACGTCGGGGCCGAGGGTGAGCGGCTGCGCGACCGGGACGATGACCATCTGCTGGGGACGGAGGTTGTAGGTGGTCCAGTTGTCGATCTGCACGCCGTAGAGGGCGTCGATGCTGGCCTGGTCGGCCAGGTCGACGATGCCGTAGCGGGGTTCGTGCAGGGGCTGGATCACGTTGCCCAGCGTCAGCAGCAGTCCGTCGCCTCGGAGTTCCCCGGGCCAGGTCACCCCTCCCGTATCGGCGAGGTGCTTGATCGACTCGGCTGAGAGCATGAGGCACCCCTGGGCGTGAGGCAATGGAGTGGAAGGCCGCCATCGGATCGAAGGCGCCTGAGAAAATGTTCCCTTGGTTAGCTCGCCATGTCTCCATGTCCGACCGAACATTTAGAGGTTTTCTCGGCGTGAAATGCGGTGAAGTCCACTACTGATGTCCGCTCGGACAGTGCAAGCTATGGATGCCCGGCGGCGCCGCCGTCGCGCAGGGGAGGGAAGCATGAGTTCGTTACCGTCCGGACCGCTGACCGTGCCCGGACCCGAGGGGTTCAGAGGCGATCTGCTGGGCTGCTCACCGCACTTGCTGGATCTGACCTGGGACCAGATGCGCACGCTGGTCGTCGTCCACGAGGAGGGCACGGCGCTGGCCGCGGCCCGGATCCTCGGGCGGGAGCAGTCCAGCGTCCAGAAGCAGCTGGACATCCTCAACCGCAACTTCCAGGCGCTCACGGGCGAGTTGCTCGTGATCAAGCAGGGCCGGGGCCGCGAGCTGCTGTTCACCCCGACCGGGCTCGAGGTCGTCGACCGCATCCGGGCGACATTCTCCGACTGGCTCCAGGGCATCGCGGCGTCCCGCCGGCGGCTCGGCAGCCAGCTGACCGTGGGCACGACGGAGTTCACCCTGGGGTTCCTCGGGCGGGTGTGGGAGCGGATCGAGCCGGAGTTCATGGAGCGCGAGGTGGAGCTCAAGGTGGTCCACGTGCGCACCCGCGACTTCCGGCAGCGGCTGGACTCCAACCAGGTGGACCTGCTCTGCGGCGGGATGGCGGCGCCGGCCGACGGCGGGCTCGTCGCCCCGGAGTACGACTTCCTGGAGTGGCACCGCGAGGGCCTGGCACTGCTGACCAACCTGCCCGTGCGCGAACTGCCGGCCCGGAAGGTCGGCGTGGAACGGCTGCGCAACCTGCCGCTGGTCATCCCCTCCCGTGGGGTGATCGCGGACTTCGTCGAGCACTGGTACGGCCCGGACTTTCGCGCGCACCTGCAGATCGTCGCCGAGATCGACGACATCTACTACGGACTGGCACTGTTGCGGTCCGGCATGACCTACGGCTGCATGCTCTGCGCCCGGTCTATAGGCGAAGCCGCCGTCCAAGGCCGGCTGCCCGGCGGCGAGGGCTTCCGCCTGGTCGAATTCGCCGACGACTTCGACCCCGTGCTGGAGCTGGTGAGCGGGGTGTTCGCGCGCAAGGGTGAGCGGGACTCCTACGACGCCTCCCACCCGCTGAACATCCTGTGGGAGGCCTTCCGCGAAGAGGCCACCTCCGGCCGGCCGCTGCCCCTGTGACCCGAAGGAGCCCTTCATGCTGCTCGCCTCGATCAACCTGAACAAGCGCCTGGGCGCGGACGGGGCCCGGGCCCGCCTAGCGGCCTGGCTGCGGTCCCACGATGTTGCGGTCGTCGTTGCTCAGGAGCCGTACAAGCCGGCCGACCGGCGGCCGCCGGTTCTGCCGGGCTACGTCTTCGCCGGCGGCGACGGCCACCTCGCCGCCTGGGTGCGCGAGGATGTCCGCGTGCCGGTCGCTTCGGCGCCGACGGATTGGGCCCAGCGCCTGGAGCTGGGCTGGCTCACCGTCGTGCAGGTCCATCTCGACGCGTACACGAGCGCTGCGCGCGTGTCTCAGCTGGTCGACCTCGCGTCGATGGCCGCGGGCGAGAAGGGGCGGCCGTTGCTGATCTGCGGGGACTTCAACCTGGCGCCCCGACAGGAGGACGGCGTCTACGGCGACGAAGTCAGCGGTTTCACGGCCGATGCTGAGCGCAAGGCCCTGGAGCAACTACTCGACTCCGCTGGCCTGGTGGACACCACCAAGGGCGAGGGCGACCCAACGTTCACCTTCGAGAGGACGTTCTCCGGTCGGCTCAGCCGATTCCGGTGCGATCTGGCCCTACTCAGCGACCACCTGGCGCCCGAGACCCGCATCACCACGGTCGGCACGGTGCGGACTGGAGAGCAGGCGTTCACGGATCACTCCGCCCTGCTGCTCGACCTCCCGGTTACGCCCGACGTGGCGGACCCACCGGAGGACGTCCTGTTCTCGATCGGTGAGCTGACCGGTGCCGATCCGGCTCCCGGCATGCACCGGGCTTACCAGCCGCACAAGACGGCGATGAGCCGCCAGGGCCCGTCCCCCGCTGCCCGGGCCGTGACGGCCACCCTGACCGGCCCGCTCGGCGTGTCGACGCTGCTGGACCACGGGTGCGGACGGGGAGCGGACGTGGCGCACTACCGGTCCGCCGGGCTGGAAGCGGACGGCTACGACCCTCATGCGGACTTCGGGTGGCCGAGGCCCGAGCGCGGCGGGTACGACCTGGTGACCCAGGCGTTCGTCCTGAACGTGTTGCCCAACCCCTGGGAACGCGTTCGTGCCCTCCAGGACGCCGCATCGTTCGTACGGCCTGGAGGGCACGTGCTGGTGGTGACTCGCTCACCCGAGGAGATCACGAAGGCGGCGGCCGCCGGGGGCTGGGCCCGACACCATGACGGCTTCTGGTCCAGCGAGGGCAAGGGGACCTTCCAGCGCGGCATCAGCTCCGAGGAGGCGGTGCTGCTTGGCCGGCACGCAGGGCTTTCGCCCGCAGGGAACTCGGCGCCGAGGCTCTCGCTGTCCGGGGTGAGCCATGTGCTGCTCAGCACGGTGGCGGGCTAGATGCCGGTCTGGGCCGGCGGCCGCTCGATCAATGGTTGCCGGTCCAGACAATGCGGTCGGCGAAGCCTCCGCGCTGATCGGCCTTGTCCTGGCGGATCTTCTCCAGCTGCTGGTGGTCGATGCCGTAGTCGGCTGCAAGGGCGTAGACGACCTCAAGGACGTCGGCGAGTTCGTCCGGCGCAGTGGTCGCGTCCGCCTCCTGGACCTCGAGGACCTCCTCGGTCAGCTTCGCGTGGAGGCGGGCGCGGTATTCCGCCGGCTCCGCCACGTAGACCTGGGGCTCGAGTCCGTCCTCGCGGATGATCTCCGGAATTCGGTCCCGGACCAGCTTGCCTTCGAGCAGCACGTTCTCTCCCGCACCAGTTCGCCTGTGGCAGGCAGCGAGCCCACCGTCGTGTTGTTGGAGCCTAGAGACGGCGCCACGTGCGCCGCCGTGAAAACCACAAATCCCACCCGATGCATTCACCCGGGCGCTCACTCGTCAGCAGCAGAGGTCACCTGCCGCAGCATGCCTTCGGCCCACAGCTCCGTTCCCGTGGCGACCATCAGGTCGAAGTGGTCGATGTGCTCCGGTGCGCGCTGAAGACAGGTGAGCACTCCGCTCGGATCCTGGCGCCGTCGTACGGCCGCCCAGCCACACGTCCTTTCGAGGTACCACGCGACATTCATGTCGCGGACCGAGCACCTGAGCCACGCGGGCGGCTGGTCCTGGCGGGCGGCGTAGTCGCCGGCCCACAGTGTGATCAGCCGCCCAAGGCGCCGGTGTTCCGGGTGCGTGTGGACCAGGCGGAGCCCCCAGCTCGGCTCGGTGCGCTCGTCATCGGTCCAGGCACCGCCAGGGTCGCCGTGGTGCAGAGCGAGGGAGGCAACGAGCTGCTCGTCCTCCCACATTCCGACGAGCTGGGTAGCCGGGTCGGGGGCGGACAGGAGGCGGAGAAGGACGCTGCCGTCGTCCCAGGTGGGCCTGCCTTCTCTCTCGTCGTGGTCCTGGCGGTCACGGATGAGGCGGGAGACGGGCTCCCGGTCCTCGTTGGCCAACTGCTGCATCAGGTACATGGTCGTCTTCTTCTAGGTGGAGGGCTTGATGGCGACTCCGGCGTAGCCGGCGGAGTGGAAGTCGGGGGCTTTCGATTCGTGGTGGCCGGGCTGGTGCCGCGCAGTGGGGATGACACGCACGGGACCCTCGTAGAGGTCCTCCCAGTCCCCGAACAGGTCCGTAGTGAAGCCGCGGCCGCGGGGGCGGAAGGAGAGGCCGGCTTCGGCGTACACGCCGGTGAGCCGCTGGATCCAGGTCGGGGTCATGTCTGCGGTTGCGTGCGTGACGGACAGGGCGCTGCCGGGCGGCAGCCACTGACGTAGGGAGGCGACACAGCGGCGTACGGCGTCGTCGTCCGGGATCCACGGGAAGACGTCGTGGGCAAGGACGGCGATCGGGCGGTCGCGGGTCACCGCGACGCCGCGGGTGAGCTGCTCGAGGAGGTCAACCGTGTCCGTGATGTCTGCGAGGAGCGTTCGAGTGCGGGTCTGACCGGCGGTGGCCGCGATCTCGGTGCGCCGGGCGTTGACGACGTCGGGGTCGTTGTCGACGTAGGTGACGGACGCGGCGTGCCAGCGCCGTTGTACGACCTCGTGGGTGTTCTGGGACAGGAGCGGATCGGCGGCTCCGTGCTGGCCGTTCGCCGGATACCCACACCCGAGGTCCAGGATCTGAGTGATCCCTCGCTGGGCGAAGGTGTCGGTGATGAGCAGGTGGTGCTCACGGTTGATCCTGGCTGCCGCGGGTTGGCGAGGGAAGACGTTCCTGACGGCGCGTGCGACGTCCTGATCGCCTTCGTCGGGGCTTCGTGTCCCGAGCCAGACAGCGGACAGTCTGGAGGAGCTGGTCTGCAGGGGAACCGGTTTCGCCATGGGCAGACGTTCATCGGCGAGGCTCACGCCGTCGTCCTCTCGCAGGTGCGGTCGGGTCTGGGGCCGGCTCGTCCCCCGCAATAGCCGCCGGGACGTAGTAGCCCGGACCGTAGGGTCCATGTGCGTCGTAGCGGAGGGTCCCCTCGGCCGTGAGGAACCTCAGCGCGCGCTGTACGTGGTGCGGAAGAAGTCCGAACTCTGCACCGAGCAGACCAGTAGGCAGAGCCTGCTCCGGCACGTAGTGGCCGGCGCGTATCCGGTCGCGGACGGCACCGTGTAGAGCCCGGTCGCGGGGGTGCGGTTCCCGTGGGCGCAGTCGTACCGGCAGAGTCCCGGTGTGCAGGGCGATCTCGCCCCGGGCGTCCAGGCGCAGGAGACCTTGGAGCACATGCTTCTCCGGCAGCCCGAGCGCCCTGGCCAATTGCTTGGTGCTCGGGAGAGACGCGCCTGGCGGGTACGTGGTGGTGACGTGCCGGTGCACGATGACGCAGGCGCGGTCCAGGACCCGCATGCTCTCAGGCCTCGGCGCAGTGGATGGAGCGGTGTTCATACCGAGGCCGCTGGAGCTGTGACAACGGCGGGCCCTCTGGACCGTTGCCTGGCCCACCCGGTTGGAGCGAAGCCGACTGACGTCTCGTCGGCCGTCGGCGCCGAGGTTGTGTCCGAGGGAGCCGGGTCCAGGACCTCGTCAACGACCTCTCCCGTCATCCAGGCCAGTCGGCGCAGGAGGCCAATGTCCTGGGTGTCGAGGCGCAGCCGGTCGTGGACCTCGCGAAGGAGGAAGCGTGCTCGCGACCGAGTCTGTTCGGTGAGCCCCGTCCGGATCTGGCGGGAGGCGCGGTCCGTGAGCGAGCCGAGGGCCACCGCCATGCTGGCGGTCAGCGGCCGGACGTCGCGCGGGTCGAGGGCGTCGTCGAGGACACGATTGAGGGTGTCCCACAGCCGGCTGTCATCGCCGGTGATGTCCTCGTATCGCGAGACTGCGAGGGCGCGCAGCAGACGCCAGGCCATCGCTTCCGCCTCAGGGGCGGTGTGAAGGGTCCCGGCGTGCGCCCCGGTGCTCGGCCATGGAGGCGGAGAGTGTAAGCAGGCTTGCGGTGCGGGGATCGGGAGCGACAGACCCACGGAAACTCCTCGGGCAGAAATGGATGTCGGGTGCCAGCAATGGGCGGGGGAGCTGGCGGTCATCAGGCGCGGGGTGCGGTGTGGGGCCCCGCCGTGCCGCACGGTCTCGTGCCGGGCCTCGACCGCCCCCACGGGGCATGGCCGTGGAGTGTCCGGGACGTCGCCCGGCGGCGCATTGCGTACCGTGCGACTGAACAAGGAGCCGCGTACCAGTTCCGCCTCAGAGTCTTCGAGTCCGGTCCAGTGGACCTGATCGTCAAAGTCGGGCAGCGTCACGAGCGATCGGTCCTGGCGCGTGCGATCGGGAAAGTGCTTCCGGTGCGAGCTGCGCAGGCAGGCTGTTCGGCGATCAGTAGGTAGGCGCTGATGACCTTCCCCTTCCCGTCGGGTCTGGGGGAGGCACTCCAGTGGGCGGTCAACTGCGTGACGATGGACAGCCCGCGGCCGTGCTCCGCCAGGGTGCCCGGGAAGGTGGCCTTTGGAATCGGGGGCGCGGGATGGGGGTCCGCTACCTGGGTGATCAGAGCCTCTCCGGGGACCAGGGTGAGCGCGACCATGCATTCGCTCGTTGAAAGTTCCGGATTGGCGTGCGTGACGGCATTGGTGACCAGCTCACTGCAGACCAGCGTGGCAGCGTATTCCAAGTCCGGATGGCCCCACCAAGCCAGCTGGTCGGCGACGAAGTCCCGTGCGGTTTTCACGGATTCAGGGCGGCTGGGCAGATTCATACAGGCCGAGAGGGCGGTGGCTGAGGCCAGTGCCTTGAGCATGTTGTCGCGCGTGATCTGGTGGGAGTTCATCGCTTCACCCCGTTCCTCTTCCGCGGTCGTGGACGGTCTTGCAGAGCGCTCGGGTGGCCGCCGGGGATGGCCGAACTGCAGCCAACGAAGTGGCTCTTGCGGCTACCGTTACGCTCAGCGAACCGTGATTCACTCGGCGTGGGTATCCCGTGCAGGGTGCGGTACTGCGTAAGGCGCGTAAAGATCGTTTCGTGGACGGGAGCTTCCGGTGCCGCGTGAGCGCAACATCTTGCTGGAGGGCGTGCTGCGGCAGCTTGGCTGGTCGCAGGCCACGACCGCCCGGCATCTGCAGCGTGTGGCGGCCGAGGTCGGTGCCGACGACCTGAATGCGGTGTCGGCTTCGCATGTCAACCAGTGGGTTCGCGGATCGCACCCTGAGCCGCCGGCGACCCGTATCTTGTGCGAAGCGTTGTCGCGAGGGCTGAGCAGCCGAGGGACCCATCGGGTCGTCACGGCAGCCGACATCGGGCTTAAAGACCCTGATGAGAAGGCAGGTTCCACAACCCGGGACAGCGACTCGATCGCACAGCTCGTCGATCTCGGGGGGACCGACTTGGACCTGGAGCGCCGCCGCACCCTGAAGGGTGCAGCCTTCTCTCTCGCGGGGGTGTTCCTGCCGTCCGACCGATGGTGGCAGGACACCGTCACTGCAGCTCAGTCGCGGAAGCCGTCGGACGCATGGCAGGTCGGCCCGGACGACGTGGCCGCCGTACGGGAAATGACGCAGCTGCTTTCCCAGCGTGAACAGCGCCGCGGCGGCCAAGACGGCCGTTCCGCCCTTGTGGCCTACCTTCGGACCGACGTCGTCGGATATCTCGGCGGCCGATTCCCGGATCACCGCACGCGGCAGGAGATGTTCACTGCTGCCGGCGAACTGGCGTACCTGGCGGGCTGGACCGCCTTCGACTCCTCCGAGCACGCCCTCGCCCAGAAGTGGCTCGGTGTTGCCCTTCGGCTGTCTGCCGAAGCCGACGACGCTCCCCTCGCCGGCCATATCCTCCGAGCCCAGGCGCACCAGACCCTAGACCTCGGTCATCCCACCCAAGCCCTCCGACTGGCCGAAGCCTCCGTCGCCCACCGGCGCTTCACGGATGCGAGCCCGCGCGAACGCTCCCTCCTGGGGGTCGTTCATGCACGCAGCCTGGCCGCAGCCGGCCACAAGCAGCAAGCCATTGCTGCTCTGCTGCGCGCCGAAGATGACCTCCGCCACGCTGAAAGCGGCGACGGAGAGCCTGCCCGAGTCTTCTTCTTCTCCGAGGCAAGCCTCGCGCACGAAACGGCCCGCACCCTGCAGGGCCTCGGAGATCTCCGCGGAGCTGAACGTGAGTTCCAGCGCAGCGTCCGCACCCGCCGCGCCCAGCCTTTCGCCCGCACCCACGCGGTCACCCTCGGCCTCCTGGGCGCGGTGCAGATACAGCGCGGAGCCGTCGCTGCGGCCTGCGCCACCTGGTCCCAGGCCCTGGACACCATGCAGGGAGTCCAGTCCGGTCGGGCCCTGGACACCGTGGTCCAGATGCGCCGATCCCTGTCTCCTTACCGGGGACGCGGAGGAACGGCGCTGGCCCAACTGGACGACCGCGCCCGTACAGTGATCGGCCGGGTACGCTGACCGCGCCATCACAGCACCGGCCCGGACCGGGGAACAACCAGGTCTTGCTGGTAGTCGTAGGGGAGGATTTAGTGGACGACCCGATCACGTTGGAGGCCGTTGCCCATGTCGTCGGCGGCCACGAGAAGCCGGCCGATGACTACCAGGGCGGAGTCGAATCGATCATCCGCCTTCGCCCGGACTTCCCGCTGGACACCTTGCAGGGCCTCGAGGAGTTCTCCCACCTGATCGTCACCTGGCGCTTCCACCTGGGATCCGATGCCGACCTCCACCTCGGAGCCCGCAGCCCCCGGAACAACCCGGAGTGGGAGCCCACCGGCACCTTCGTGCACCGAAACCACCGGCGCCCCAACCGTATGGCGACCAGCTTTCCCCGGCTGCTCAAGGTCGAGGGCAGGGATCTGCACGTCACGGACCTTGATGCCGTCGACGGAACCCCGATCTATGATCTCGGCCCCTATTTCGAGCAGATGGGACCCCGCGGCCCTATCACCGCCCCGGCCTGGCCCGCGGTGATGCTGGAGCACTACTGGGACCCTGCTGCCGAGCGACCCTGACCCGGGGAACGGGCGGAGGACGGTGCCTGCTGGGCCTCCATGCCCTTGGCGTGGCGGGTGGTTGGTCGTGCTGGATAACGTTGACGACCCGGGTGCGGTGGGACCTGGTCGTGAGCCGGTGGCGGGCTACCAGGGGTGAACGCCCCGGGCCTTACCCACCCACGCCAGATCGACGCGGGCTGAGCAGGACCCTAGCTTGATCAGCATCCCCGCGGGGCAAAACCTTCGGCGGACGCATGGGCTGATCGATACGCTTCGCAGATCACCAACGTCGCTCCTGAAGCGACGTGCACACCGTGCGGGGGGCAACATGGCGATCACCTTCGCTGTCACCGAGATCATGCTCAATACGGGCCTCACAGTGGAGCCGCCGCAGGACGGCATGACGCTCTTCATCGGCTCCAACAACAGCGGCAAGTCGCTCCTCCTCCGTGAACTCGACGCGCAGATCGAGCTCCCCGGTACGACAGCAGGCAGGTCCACCCGGTGGATCCGACAAGCCCTCCCACGGCACAACGGGAGCAGCGAGGAGTTCACGGCCTGGCTGGAGGAGCGCGGATACCGGAGCTGGACACCCAGTACGGCTGAGCACTACGTCTCTCCGAACGGGGACAAGATCCTCAAGGACTCCATCCCGCACCGCTGGCCGTCTTTCACGCTCGGGGAACTCGCGCCCTTCCTCAAGCAGACGCTGTGGACCGACAACCGCCTGCAGGTCGAAGCAGAGGTGGACCACTGGGACTCTTTGCTGCCACCACAGTCCAAGCTCCAGTACCTGTACGAAGACCGGGCAGCAGAGTCGCGTTTCTCCGAATCGGTGCATCGAGCATTTGGCCACCACGTCTGTGTAGACCGCTACGACGAGCGGATCAGACTCCGCGTTGGCCAGCCCCACCCCGACCTGCGGGACGCCCTCCCGGGGGCGGCGCGAGAAGTCGCCGCAGCGTACCGGGCCCTGCCCTTGGTGTCGGAACAGGGCGACGGGTTCCGCAGCTTCGTGCAGATCCTGCTTCAGGTGATGGTGCGGCCCGCGCCCCTTGTCATCATCGACGAGCCCGAGGCATTTCTGCACCCGCCGCAAGCGCGCCTCCTCGGCCGTCTTCTGGCCGGCCTCCAGGGGCAGACTCAGCTGTTCGTCGCGACGCACAGCGCCGACTTCCTTGCCGGAGTTCTTGAAGCGGAACAGGCTCGCCCGGTGTCGATCGTCCGTCTCGACCGGTCATCAGGAACCCCTGCCGCCCGGCTGCTGAACCCGGACGCCGTGCAGGGCCTGCTGCGCACTCCCCTGCTGCGGTACTCCAACCTGTCCTCGGGTCTGTTCTACGACCGGGTCGTGCTCTGCGAAGCCGCCGGTGACTGCCAGTTCTACGCCGCGGCCTTTGACGCCACCAAGGATGCAGGGGCCGCACACGACAACACCCTCTTCCTCCACACCAGTGGCAAAGCGCCTCTGGCCGACACCGCGCGGCGGCTGCGGCAGTGCGGTATCCCCACCGCGGTCATCGCCGACTTCGACTACCTCCGGTCTGGTCTCGCCGGGGCCGTCATGAGCCTCGCCGGCGTCACCGAGCACCTGGACGCGGACCTCAAATGTCTCCGGGAGCATGCGGCCGGATCCCGGAGCGAGACCTCCGCAGGCGGCTTCAAGACCGAGATGGACGCGCTCCTGAAGGGCGTCAGGGCCAGTGACCCGCTTCCGGGTCGGGTCCTCGGTGAGCTCACCAAGCTGGCCAAGGGCGGTGACCGGTGGGGGGACCTCAAGAAGTCCGGCCTGGCCGGCCTTCAGGGCGATCCGTACAACGCTGCGGAGCGCCTGCTACAGGCGGCTGCCGACTTCGGCCTGTTCGTGGTGCCCTGCGGCGAGCTGGAGTCCTGGGTGCGTCAGGTGCCCCGAGGCGACAAGGGGCTCTGGTCTCAGAAGGTCTTCAATGAGGGATGGCATGCAAAGCCGACCGACGAGCTGAGGGCCTTCTGCAGCAGCATCCGCGCGTACCTCAGGGACGGAGCGGCGGACTACACCCGAGCCGCAGCACAGGCCCTTCAGGTCAGCTCCCGCCTCGACCGCGAGCACGCTGTCGTGACCAACCGCAGCGACGCCCCCCTGACGGAAGTGCGGGTGATTCGCGCCACCCATACCCACGACGGCCGCCATCACATCCAACCGCTCTGGGGCACACCCGAGAGCAAGTCCTCCGGTGTCCTGTCGGCGGGAGACGAGTTCTCCGTGCCGCTGTTCCTGATGAGCGACGGCGACGGATACGAAGGGTTCCTCCCGCAGGGCTCCACGGACCAGGAGCTCATGGTTCACTTCCGCGACCGTGCCGGCCTGTGGTGGGAACGCATCGGCGACAAACCCCCAGTCCCGCTGCCCTCCGGCCCTTCCGAACCCGACCCCGCCCCGCAATAACCGGCTATAGCCCCACCTCGGCCCTCGGGAACTGGAAGTCACCGGCTTCGGCTTCCGCCACAGAACGAGTACAGCGGATGCGAACGACGTCACCAGCGCTCTCCTGTGGCCGGAGCGCCAGTCTGCAGGTCTGTCTACGTAGGCCAGCCCGGTTGTGAGTTCAAGCTGCCAGGCCAAGGTCGAGGAGCTTCGCGGCTTGCCCGAGGGTGCCAGGCATGAGGTGTCGGTAGGTTTTGAACGTGATCTCGATGCTTTTGTGCCCCATCCACTCGGCTACATCCGTGATCGCAATGCCATGAGTTAGGCAGTTCGACGCGAAGAAGTGGCGCATGCTGTAGATGACCATGCCGTCGGGGATGTCGAGAGCCTGTGCCTTACGAAGGCGCTGCCATTGGTTCTGAAAGAAATACGGCTGGAATGCTTGGGCTTGGTCTTTAGGGTGTCGGAGTAGGTAGCCGTCGGTGGTGCCGTGCTTCTCGGCATGCCATTCGATCGTCTCTCTGACTCGCATCGGCAGCGGGACGTCGCGATATTCGCCTTTCTTTCGATGTTTGATCGGGCCGTACTTCCGTGTGCTTTGGTTTACTTGCTCGGTGACTCGGTAGACGTCATCGGCCACGATGTTGTCCAGGTTGACCGCGGCTGCTTCGCCGTTGCGCAGGCCGCAGCCGCTCATGAGGTCTACGAGTAGGCGGAAGGAGTCGTCGCCCTGGCCGCGTAGCGATGCCAGCTGGGGTGCCGTAGGGATCACTGCGCGCGCGGGGGAGTATTGGGGATGCTGGACCCCAATGATCGGGCTTTCTTCGTAGACTCCTAGGCGGTGAGCGTCCAGAAGGATGGTGGCGAGCTTGTCGAAGGCGTTTGACTGAGCGGCTGAGCCTACGTCGTGTGCTTCCATGTGTCGCACGAATTCGTCCACAACTTTGTGATCGAATGAATCCATTCGTCGACTGCCGAAGAATGGCAGCAGATGACACCCAAGAAGCGAGTCGAGTTGCCTGACAGAGGACTCTGCCAAATGTCTTTGGCCACCTCGCCATTCGGTGGCGTACTCGGAGAACGTCATCCGTCCGTATCTTGTGGCGCGTTCCGCCTTTGACTGTCTTCCCGTGCCCCTCCTTGCCCGATATGCCTCGGTGAGCCTTCTCATGGCTGCGTCTTGGGTGGCGAATCCGGACTCCTGAGTTTGGCGTCCCGAGGGGTTGCGGTATCGGATCTTGTAATCGTGGGAACACTTCGACCATCTACTCATCGGGTGGTCGCAGGATTTGAAGAAGGTTCCCATTCCCCGGGGCAGGCTTCTTGCTGTCACAACTTCTTCTATCTGGTCCTGTGTGCAGTCGGTCGTGAACGTATTGCGTCTCTCAGTTGAGTGGGACGCTCTGTTGGTCGATCCATCTTTGGACCTCGGATACGCGGAACTGCATCTTGGCATTGCGCCCGGTGCCAAACTTGTATGCAGTCAGGCCGACTCGGGCTGCCTCGCGGTACACCCATGGAACCGACATGTTCAGGTGTTGTGCCAGTTCCCTTGCTGTCATGAACTGCGCTGGCATGCCGCTCCCTTCGTCGCGGACTGGGCGTTCTTGCTTTGCCATGGTCCGCAGAATCCCCGGTTTCGGAAACCGGGGATCGTCGGCTATGTAGGGAGGGCATCCTGCGCGTCGGGTACCTGTGCTCTTTGGAGGAAGTCTTCGACCGTGAGCGGCGTGCGGAGCGGTCGTGACCGTACCGGCTGCCGTGCCAGCGAAACACGCAGCCTCATGCGGTGAGCCCCAGGTCCAGGAGCTTGGCCGCGCTACCGATCGAGCCGGGCATGAGGTGGCGGTAGATCTTGAACGTGATCTCGATGCTGTTGTGCCCCATCCACTCGGCGACGTCGGTGATGGGGATGTTGTGCCGCAGGCAGTTCGAGGCGAAGAAGTGGCGCATGCTATAGATGACCATGCCGTCGGGTATGTCGAGATCGCCCCGTCGTTTCAATCGCTGCCATTGGTTCTGCAGCAGGTAGGGCTGAAAGGGCCGTGTGGGGTCACGGGGGTGGCGAAGCAGGTAGCCGTCGACGTTGCCGTACGTATCGGCGTACCACTCGATGGTGTTCCTCGTCCGTGCCGGCAGCGGGACGTCCCGATACTCGCCGGCCTTCCGGTGCTTGAGGCGGTCGTACGTCTTCGTGGTCTGGTTGACCTGCTCCGTCACGCGGTAGACGTCATCGGCCACGAGGTTCCTGAGGTTCACTGCGGCCGCTTCGGCGTTACGGAGGCCGCAGCCGCTCATCAGATCCACCAGAAGCGTGAGGGTGTCGTCTCCGGCGACACGTACCGCCTGGAGCTGCTCAGGGGAGGGGATCACGGCCCGCTTGGGGTCGTACTGGGGAGGCTTGATTCCTTCGAGCGGGTTGTCGTCGAAGAGTCCCAGTCGATGTGCGTCGAGGAGGATCGACTTCAACTTGTCGAAGGCATTCGACTGGGCCGCGAGGCCGACACCGTTTCGCTCCATCATGCGGATGAACCCGTCGACGACCTTGTGGTCGAAGCTGCTCATCCTGCGGCTGCCGAGGGCCGGGAAGATGTGGTGCTGCAGGAGTGAGTCCAGGTGACTGAGGGACGCCGGCGCCAGGTGTCGCTGGCCGTCCTTCCACTCCGCCGTGTACTCCCGCAGCTGCATGGGACCGTACTTCGCGATGCGCTCGGCCTTGGCGTTGTGCCTCGGAGCAGCTTTCCTGGCCTTGTAGAGAGTGGCCAAACGGTTGATCGCCTCGTCCTCCGTGGCGAACCCCGACTCCTCGGCCTGTCTCCCGCCGACGTCCCTGTAGCGGACCTTGTAGGGGTGGAGGCACTTGGCCCACCGGGAAGGGGAGTGCTCGCACTCCTTGAAGAAGCTGCCCATGCCTCGCGGGAGCGTCTTGGCGGCCATCGCTGCGGCCTCCTCGGATTCCGATGCTGACAGTTTGCTGACCGTCAGCGATCTGGGACCCATTTGACCTGCGAAAACGCCGTGCTGCACCGAGATGTTCTGGAACTGGATCGGGCGCTCCAACGAGGAGATCGTACAGGCCCGCCACGACTGGATGGAGGGCAACCGCTTCGGCGAAGTAAAGGGGTACGACGGCCCTCCGATCCCTGCCCCCCAACTCCCGCCGGGGCCGCTGAAGGCGCGCGGACGGGTGCGCTGACCTGCCTTTTTGTGAAGTAGGTCGACCAGTTGAGATCAGCCCAGGAGAAGCCGTATCCCGCGCGGAGATCATCCCGGCGAGGCGAGCGTCGGGGGGCTCCGGGAGGCCCTCTCCGGGCTCTCGACGTTTCCCAGGTATGACCTACTGGGGTCAGCTTTGCCAGGACCAATGCTGACCCAATGCTGACTTTGGTGACAGTTCGTCAGGTTTGCTGGCCTCCCGCCATGAGGCTCTCGGTGGCGTTCGAAGCCTGGCGCTGCTCGGTACAACGCGTTGTACCGAGCAGCGGGTCTGGCCGGGCCGCTGGGCTCAGGCGGCGTCGCTCACGACGGACGGCCGCCTCCGCGAGCCGAACGTGGAGTCGAAGGTGCGACAGCGTGTCGTGGGCACGAGCAGGTACGGCGCCCCTGAACCTGCGACCGAGTGGGGGCCGGTCTGCCCCGCCGCGAGGGCGTCGTACGGGGTGAGGACGTCGAGGCTGTCGAACACGTAGTAAAGGGGCAGCACGGTCCATGCGACGAGCTGGAGGTGTGCGCGAACTGCGGCGCTCTCGATCGCGTGGCGGTGCGTCGCCCGACTGGTCATGCTGCACTTGCAGTCGATCATTGCGACGTGGCCCTCCTTGGCGGCAAGGAGGTCGGGAGTCCACCGAAGGGAGCTGTCTGTCCTTCGGAGTGCGGCTTGAACAGGGTGGGTGAGGACTCCCTGCCCCCACGGGTTGACCGCCCATCCGCGCGCGGTCAGTTCCTCGGCACCCACACCCAGGTGGGCCCGCGAGCAGCCCCCGCGTGGCGGCGGCCAAGCCGCCCGGCCCCGCTGCACCCGTCTCGAGCGGAAGGACGGCGGGCAGATGGCACGCTGTGATGTCACTCCTGGGCCTGGGAGAACCTCCGCCGCCGAGCTGGATCTGGCGAGCCAGCTGCGCTTGTCTCGAGCGCCACTGATGCGACCTCCGGCGCAGCGATCTCGGTCTGCGGCCGCCTCCTCAGGGAGTGCAACGGCCGCAGCCAACGCCGACGAGCCCATCCCGGTCCGTTGCGCAGCTCGGAATAGCGGACGACTGCGGCTGGGGTCATCGTCCGGATCCACATCGGCCTTCCGACCATGATGCGTTCGGCGCCGGCCGAACCGCCTTCGAGGTTCCACCGCGTGGGCTCGAGTACGACGTCGGTGTAGATCTCGGCGACGAACTCGCAGTGGCCCGCGTGGCCGATGGTGAAGCCGCGGGTCTCAGGGGGGTCCGCGTGGTCGGTGGTGCCGGAGGATCCCTGATCCAAAGCGATCTTCAATGCCTCTACGGATTGGGACTGCGGGTCGTCCCATTGGGAGGTGTTCTGCCTTCCCCTGGTGCGCAGCAGCTCTTCGATCGCCGGCGCTGCTGAGGAGGTCCAGCCGTCGGCGAAGCCGTCGCTCGGCCCGAAGCCGCGTAGGTTGTCCTTGCTTCCGAAGAGGCAGATGTCGACCCGCTGGCCGTGAACATTTCGAAGCCGAGCGTGCATGACTACAGCCTCCCGGGTGTGCCATGCAGCAAACTCGGCGAACTCGACCTTGCCGACGCCTTTGACGTAGGAGGCTGCGGGTTCCTGGTCCAGGCTTTCCGTCGCCGCGGTCCCGAGGTGACTCTCAATTCGGCGCGCCTCTTCCAGGCGGTTCCGCGTCACACGCTGTTGGGGCCCGATGCCTCCTTGGAGGCCGATGAGCGAGAGGCCGAGGGTCCAGGTTTGCCGGCCGGTGAGCTCGATGCCGTTCTCCTCGGCAACTTGTTGGACTGCTCGATCTGACCAGTAGACGTATCGGCCGACCTCGTGACTGGCTGCCATCCGACCTCGAATTCGTTGGTGCCCCCCGTATGCCGGAGTGGGGTCATGCTGGCACGGCAGTACCGATGCCTGGCGTGATCGGCGGGGTCCTATACGGGACGGTCTCCGACCTGCTAAGGAGTCAAGGTTGGCAGTGTCGTGATGCCGGCGAATGCCTCCCGAATCCTGCGATCGCCCGATTATGTGGCGTATGCAGACGGTGGTACCCCTACGGATCCTCGGCTCTTCCGGCTAACGCCGGGGAGCGCGTCGGGCCGGCAGCTTGGGGGTGGCTGTCCTCGACGTGGCTGTAGATGACGGTGACTTCGTGCACCCGATCTCCGGCTGGCGCCAGGCGAGGACGGCGGACCGGACACCCTCGGCCTGCCTATGTCGGTTCCAGACTGAAGTGGCGGCGCATGCCTGTCTGACCATGCTCACTCGCGTCGAGATCGACTACGTGGTCTGCGACTGGGATGACGATTTCGTCACCGGCTTCAAAGACAGCGGGGGCGATCTGGTGTCAGTGAAACACCGTCAGTACCGGCTGGTCTCTCTGGAACGTAGGTGACCTGTTCAAGGACGGGGGTAGCCTCCGGAAGGCGCGCATGCAATGGCGGCTGGGGCCCTCAGTGACAGTCCCATCCCATCGCCGGGGTGACGGCCCCAGCGGTTCAGGCGCGCGTCACGTGCGCAGACAGGCACCTGGTGGTGAGGCCTAAGCTTGACGTTTAACGTCGGCGGGCTTGGTGTTCCTTGATCGACTCGGCGCGTTTGACCGTCTTGCCGACGTCGTGGTGCCTGGCCCGGTGTTTGTTCTTCGAGCCCGGAGGTCGTCCAGGGCCCGGGCGAGACGGTTTCGGTGCGGCCGCCGGGCGGGCCGCCGTCGCGCGGACGTTGCGAAACCCCCGCCTCACCCGGGCGGGGGTGAGGCGGCGGGGCTCGGCTGGCCGCTCCCAAGGGCGGCGAAGGTCCTCGGCGAGGGGGCGGGTGAGTCGGAGTTGGGTGTGGGCGGCGATGATCAGCCAGGTCCACAGGTCTGCAGTGTCGGCGCGGCGGACCTTCGGCGCGGTCCAGCCGAGCGTCTGCTTCATCAGCCGGAAGGTGTGCTCCAGGTCGAAGCGGCGGAGGAACGACTGCCACCAGCGGTCCACATCCGCCGGCGTGGCGGCGGTGGCCGAGGACCACAGCCAGACCGGCTTCGGGCTGCGGCCGCCTGGCAGGTGCTCGACCTGGAGCCGCACCAACGTGCCGTGCAGGACGGGTAGTTCCTCTTCGGCGTGCTCCAGCCAGGGACCACGGTGGGTGAGCCTGGGGTGCATCCGGTCCCAGGCCATCGTCTCTGCCTTGCCGTAGCGGGTGGTGTCCGTGGCGGTGGTGACGTCGGGTTGGTGCCAGGTGTCGGGCTTGGTAAAGGTGAGGACGCCGCCGTGCCGGCGGGGTCGCCCGCCCTTCGGTCCGGAGCGGGCGGGGCCCGGGTCGCGGAGCATCACGCGGTCCGAGCGCAGTCGTCCGAGCAGCACGACGGGCAGGTCCTTCAAGGCGTGGGAGAGGTAGGCAACGTCGTAGCCGGAGTCCATCACGATCAGGATCTCAGGGTCGCCCGGCTTCCAGTGCCCGGCGCTGACCAGGCGTTTCACGACCTCTCGCAGCTGGGCGACGGTCACGAGCGTGGCGTCGTCCGCGGGCCCGAGACGCACGGCGTCCAGCAGCTGGCACCAAGAGGTGCGGCCGGGCTCCAGTGCGGCGGCGAAGGAGTACGGCCAGCCCGGGATGAGCTGGTCCGCGCTGCGGTCGCCGCGTCCGTAGACGTGGCAGAACAGCCGGTCGTCGCTGGTGGGGGCGTCGGGGCGGAGCCAGTTGCCGACGTCCACGGCCAGTACGATCCGCCCGTCGGCCGCCTTCGGCAGCGGTAGGTCTGCCAGGGCACGACGCAGACGCGTCGGTTCAATCCAGCCCCGGTCCAACGCCGAGTACAAGGCGCCGTGCCCGCGCCGGTGCTCGACCGTCAGCGACAGCTCGACCAGGGTGTTCACCGGCCCGTCCGCACACAGCACGGAGTCGGTGAGCTCGAAGAGCGCGTCGGCCCGGGCGTAGAGGCTCTCGTAGAAGTCGACCCGAAAGCGGGACAGCAAGCCCAATGCCTCGCCTGCGGACACGTCGACAGGGAGACTCATGAGCAGCGGCCGTTCTCTCGCACTTCGTTACTCGACATCTCGAAGCGTGAAGAACGGCCGCGTCACGTGCTGCCGGATCCCGGGGATCTCAGCAGGTCGAGTGACCAGCGACGTTAAACGTCAAGCTAAGTGGCTGTTGTTGTTCCGTACTTGAGGAGTGCTGGTCGAACGGGAGTCACCTGAACTCCCGACCCGACCGGTCCTCCCCCGCCGTCGTGACCTCCGCGTCCATCACATCGAGCGGCACATGACCGCGCGCACCGGGTGGACGTCACGTCGCCGAGGTGCCCGGCCGCACGGCGAGGCCAGAGCACCCACAGGCACGACGCCTGGCGTACCGCCACCACCAGCGTCCTCGCAGCAGTGCGCAGCTTGTCCCCCGAGCGGTGGGAGGCGAGGACGTCCGCAATGGCCAACCGGCGGCGACTGTGAAAATCGCTGTCCGATCACCGGAGCACGGTGATAGACATCCGGCGTGGAAAAGAATCTTGAGTTCCCTGACCTGTTGCGACTGATCGATGAACGGTCGACCGCCTTCCGCGCCGTGGTCGCCGCCGCGCCCGGTCTCGACGCGCAGGTGCCGACCTGCCCCGGGTGGACGCTGTTCGATCTGGTGAAGCACCTGGGTGGGGGAGACCGTTTCTGGGCCGCCATCGTCGGCGCGGGGTCTGCCGACGCTCCCCCGGCCGAGGCCGTCGCCGCGCGCGCCGCGCTGGAAGTGCCGCAGGAGCGTGAGGCCCTGCTGGCCTGGCTGGACGCGTCGACGCAGCTTCTGCTGGGCGCCCTGCGCGCGGCGGGACCGGAGAGCGGTTGCTGGACGTGGTGGCCCGCGTCGCAGTCACCGCAGACCGCCGGCGGCACCGCCCGGCACCGGGTCCAGGAGACCGCGGTGCACACCTACGACGCCCAGCTCGCCGGGGGCGCCCCGCAGCCGCTGCCGGTCGAGCTGGCACTCGACGGTGTGGAGGAGTTCCTGTTCACCGTCTGCGCAACGCCGAGTGCCTGGCCGCACAAGCCCACGGCCTTCGACTTCCACGCCGCCGAGGGCCGCTCCTGGCGCCTCACCGTCGACGGCGACGGCGCACGCACCACCCGCATCCCCGCGCCCACCGCCGCGACCGGCGAAGACTCGGACGCAGCCGGCGCCTCCGTCCACGGCACGGCCAGTGAGCTGGTCCTCTACCTGTACGACCGGATCCAGGCCGACTCCTTGCACGTTGACGGAGACGCAGGGCTACTCGACCTGCTCCGCGCCTGGGAGCCTGAGGAGAAGTAGGACGTAGCGGGGCGGTTGGCCGCGCCTCGAGCCGGTAAGACACGACTCTTCGCCAGGTTCGTCAGTCGCGGCAAACGGTTCGAAGGCGCGCTCGCGGCCGTCGGCGTCGATGCCGGGGCCGCGGTCGGCGATCCTGACTTCGACCCGCCCGGCCAGGGTGCTGGCCGGCACCAGCACCGGGCGGTCTCCGGGCGCGTGGCGGACCGCGTTGCCGACGAGGTTGGCCAGCACCCGTTCGAGCAGGGGAGGATCGGCTTGCAGCGCCGGTACCGCTTCCAGGTTCTGCACGTCGATGGCGGGCCTGTCCTCGGGCATCCGGTCCAGCGAGTCCAGTGCGGCCGGAAGGACTTCCTCCAGGGTGGTGGCCCGCAGGTCGAGCGTGAGGGCGCCGGCGTGCAGGCGGCTGAGATCGAGCAGGTTCTCCACGGGGCGGTTCAGCCGGTTCAGGGACACCTCGGCGGATTCGAGCAGCTCCGCCCGGTCCTCGGCGGAGAATTCGACGTCCGGATCGCGCAGTGAGCTCACGGAGGCCAGCGCCCCTGCCAAGGGGGTCCGCAGGTCGTGACTGACAGCGCGAAGCAGTGCCGTGCGCAGGCGGTCGGCGGCCTTGATGGGTTCGACCTGTGCGGCGGCCTCTGCCAGCCGGGCCCGCTCGACCGCGGCCCCGACGTGCGCGGCGAAGGCGGCCAGGACGCGGCGTTCGGAGGACGGCAGCATACGGCCGCGCAGGACGAGGAAGGCCTCGGGGCCGGCCGCCACCACGAGGGCGGGGTCCTTCGTGCCGCTCGTGCCGGGAGCTTCGGGAGCGAGCTCGACAGCGTCCATGCCGAAGGTCTCGCGCGTGCGTTCCAGCAGCGCCGGGATCGTCTGGTCGCCGCGGACGATGCTGCCGGCGAGGGACGACATCGTCTCCGCCTCGGCCGTCGCCCGGGCAGCGCGGCGGGAGAGCCGCAGGGACCTGTCCGCGGCGGCGGCCACGGGTCCGGCGATGAGGCGGGAGGTGGGGAGCGTGCGTCGGCGGGACGGGAGCAGCCGGCCGTGACCTGCCCGTTCGTGCGTGACCATGTGGACGTCGATGTCCTCGGACAGTGCCACGACGGTCTCGCCGATCCCGCGACCGGTGAGGAAACGTTCCAGCCTGCGGCGCCGACTCGTTCCGAGGACGAGCTGGGTGGCGTTCTCCGCCGTGGCGAAGTCCACCAGTGCGGTGGGTACTTCGTCGCCGACGACGGAGTGGTAGCTGCCGCCCAGGTGCTCGACGAGGGCCCGCTGGCCGGCCAGAGCCGCGTGCGAGACCCCGGCGGCGAGCCCGTCGCTGCGAGCGATGTGTACCGCGAGGAGTTCGCCGCCGGCGGACCGGCCGGCGATGCGTGCCGCGCGACGGATGAGGGTCTCGCCCTCGGGGCCGCCGGTGAGGGCGGTCACGACGCGCTCCCGGGTCTCCCAGGCATCCCCGATGCCGTGCTCGGTGCGGTACTTGTGGAGGGCTTCGTCCACGCGCCCGGCCGGCCACAGGAGGGCGAGCTCCCGAAGTGCGATCAGATTGCCGGGGCGGAAGTAGTTCGCCAGAGAGGCGTCGATGCGTTCGGGGGGATGTATGTTGCCGTGGGCCATCCGGCGGCGAAGCCCCTCGGGAGGTATGTCGACCAGCTCGATTTCGTGGGCGTGACGCACGAACTCGTCGGGGACGGTCTCCCTCTGCGGCACCCCTGTGATCTCCTCGACGACGGCGCTGAGCGACTCCAGGTGCTGGACGTTGAGCGTGGTGAAGACGTCGATTCCGGCGGCGAGGATGTCCTCGACGTCCTGCCACCGCTTCGGGTGCCGGTCGTCCCCCGGGCGCCATCGGACTCATCGTTCTTCCGCCCTTGCTGTACGCCAGCGCCGAGGAACTGTCCTGGCGTGAACTGCGCCTGGTGTGGAAGCCGGTGAGCGTGCTCGCGGTCGGTCTGGTCCTGGCCTCGGCGGCCCCGGTCGGCGTGGCCGCGTCACTGCTCACGCGCGAGGAGGCCTCCGCCCGGTGCGGCCTCGCCACCGCCGGCATCCGCCGCCAGGCGCCTTCGGCGCTCCCTGGACCTGGAGGAGGCGCGGCTGGACCCGGCGAGTTGATGGTCTTGGTGTCGATGGTGCTAGTTTCATTAGCACCATGCTGTTGAGACTGAACATCGCGGACAACCGCCCTCTGCACGAGCAGGTCGCGGGTGCGATCAGACGTGCCATCGCGGAGGCCGAGTGCGCCCCGGGTGACCGCCTGCCATCGGCGCGCGATCTCTCCCAGGCGTTGGGCGTAAACGTCAACACGGTCCTCCGCGGTCTTCGCGGGCTCCGCGACGAGGGACTGCTGGAGTTCCGGCGCGGTCGCGGTGTGACCGTGGCCGAGGGGGCGGACCAGCGTTCGGTGCTGCTCGACCGCGTGCGCGAACTGGTCGGTGACGCGGCGCATCTGGGCTACAGCAAGGCCGATCTCATGGAAATGATCAGGGGGCTGGCATGAAAGACAGTGCGGAGCGAAGGGGTGGAGGATGGTGGGGTGTTGCGATCTGGACCGTGGCGGTCTTGGCCGCGCTCGTAGCACTTCCCTGGGTCGCCGGTGACCGGCTGCCGGAGCGGTTGGCGACTCACTGGGGCGCGGTTTCCGGCGGACCGGACGGCTCGATGCCGCTGTGGGCAGCCGCGCTGTTTCCGGCGTTGATCTGGTTGGTCCTGGTGCTGCTGACCGTCGTGCTCGCGAGGCGGCGTGAGGGGGCGAGCTCAAGACCGGCGATGCGGGGCTGGCCCGTAGCCGCCCTGCTGTCCAGCGGTGTCCTCCTCGCCGGTGCGCAGGCATCCATTGTCCGGGCGAACCTGGATCACACGGACTGGCGGCAGGCCGATTCCGTGAGTCTGTGGGCTGTGGTGACGTTCGGGGTGGCGACCGTGGCGGGGCTGGCCGGGTGGGCGGGTACCCGCCGTGGTCCGGCTGCGGCACCGCACGCGGTTGCAGGCAGCCCGCGCATGGACATTCCGGCCGGCGAGAGGTTCGTGTGGCTTTCCCGTACGACGAACCCGTGGCTCCGCTGGATCGGTGCCCTGTCCGGGCTGGTCACCCTCGCTGCAGCACTCGTCGCGGTGAGCGGGTTGATCGAGGCGGAGTGGGCGGCCGTCGCACCGTTCGCCACGGTCTCCGTCGCGGCTCTCTCGTGTGCCTCCGTACAGGCGCGCGTCACCGAGAAGGGCTTGGACGTGGCCTTCGGCCCGCTCGGCTGGCCGGTACGGCGCTGGTCGGCCGAGGACATCGAATCGGCGCGTGTCGAAAACCGAACCCCCGCCCAGGTGGGGGGATGGGGCTATCGGCTGAGCGGCATGGGCACGACGGTGATGCTCCGCAGCGGCGAGTGTCTGGTGATCCACCCCCGTCGGGGGAGCGAGTTCGCGGTGAGCGTGGACGATGCCGAACGCGGCGCCGCCCTGCTGAACGCCCTTGGCGGGCAGCGCACCCACTGAGTCGGCGCGCTGGCGTCACCCCCGTCATCACGATGCGAGGGGGCGGGCGCGGTGGCGGGACGGCTCCGCTGCCCTGTGCCCGACCGCGTGTGCCAAGGCCCTGCCGGTGACGTGGTGGACGTATGCGCGGGTCAGCCGGAAGCCGGCCGTCCAGGCCAGTAGTCGGCTGGGCCGGTTGTCGCGTGAGCAGCACCAGCTTGCGGTGTGTCCGCGTGCCTGGGTGTCGGCCGTCAGGCCGGCGACGCAGGCCAGTGCGGTGGGGGCCCCTCCCAGCGGTAGCTGGGGGAGCTCACGGCGGCGATCGGGCACGGTGACGACCGCGATGTCCTCGTAGGCACTGCCGAGAAAATTGGTGCAGGCGACGGATAGGATCTGCCTCTTGGTGAAAGCGGACCAACTGTGGCCGGAGTCGGCGAGTCCGGCGGGTCCGCCCCAACTGGCGTGTATCCAGGCATTCTCGGAGTTCATTTCGACCGCCGGAACGTCTTCGGACGTCAGCCGCCGCACCGTCACGCCACGCGGGGTGCGGGGGAGGGACACCGATGCCTGAGGCTGGTGGACGTACAGCATCCGTTCCCAGGGGACGACGCGTTCGAATGCCGAGCCGAGCGAGGGCCAGAACCGGGCGGGCGTCTCGACGTACCGGCCGGCGAACCGGGCCAGGGCGCTCTGGGTGAGCACGCTCGGATCGCCGCGCAGCAGCACGTGGTCCGCGCAGCTGACGGCGAGGACGCGAGGCCGGTCGGGGCGGTCGGCCCACCAGTGCCCGGAGCCCGTGGTGAGTGCGTGCTCGGCGAGAGCCCCGGGGCCCGGGGAGCTGGTGGGGAACCAGCGGCTCAGGGCGGGGAGCTGCTGCGGGGCGATCTCGATCACGGATGTCTCCAGGTGGTGAATGGGTTCTCGGGCAAGGGGGAGCGGAGCCGTCCAGGGCATGAGGCCGCCCCGCTCCGGGCCATGGATCGCCATCAGGCGTCGCGGCCCACGAGCAGGCCGGCGAGCTTGTTCAGGCGCCGGACGGTGCGCTCCTCGGTGGCGCAGGCGGCCGGGGCCACGTGCTCGTCACGGCCGTAGTACGCGCCGTTCACCATCTCGGGTGCGGCGAGGAGGACATGACGTCCAGCTGTGGGGGCGTGTGACGAGGACGGTACGGCCATACAGGGCGGCAGGTGGCATGGTCCATTCCAGGGGGAGGGCACGCCGATCCGATCACCGGCTGGGAGGGTGGACCGGAAGGGCGAAGAGTGAGGCCCCGTGCCTGCCCGGGGCGGGGGCAGGCACGGGACGGAAGCGGCCGTTCGCCTTACGGGCGGGGGCGGGCGGGGGCGGGCGGCCGCGGCTGGAGAACGCTGCGTCAGCGCACAGGCAGGTGAGCAGCGCGCGAGGCCGGGCGCACCGTATGCGGTGGTCGGTCCTCATGGAGCAGACCGCTGTTCACACCATTCATCCAACTGCTTTGTGAGACAGGGCTCAAGGAGGTCGGCCACTCCTTGATACAGCTCTGATACCGGCACGACCGGGCCCTCCGGTGCGCCGTCGTGCGAGCCGCGCCGTAAGGGGGTCGTCAAGGTCGCGGCCGTTGCCGTATGGACGTCGTCAACGCCTGCCGAGTCGGCCGAAAATCGCTGTTTCCTCTAGTCAACCGTCTCATCCGAAGCTCATCAGGAGTCGGCACGGGCCGGTCCGGATCTCCGTAGGACGTACGACAGGAAGGCGGCACGACGATGCCCCGGGTGCTGGTGGTGGATGACGAACCGCAGCTTGCGCGGCTGCTGGTGACCAATCTGAAGGCGCGGAAGTACAACGTGGACTGTGCGCATGACGGGGCCACAGCCTTGGAGGCCGTGGCGGCCTGCCGCCCGGACGTGGTCCTGCTCGACCTGGGGCTACCCGATATGGACGGGATCGACGTGATCAAGCGCCTCCGCGGATGGTCGCAGGTGCCCGTCCTGGGGGTTTCAGCCCGCCGCGGCTCCGAGGAGATCCAGGCCCTCGACGCGGGAGCCGACGACTACGTCACCAAGCCCTTCAGCGGACGTCGGCCGGGAGCAGACTGGCGGAGCGACGGAGCCGGTGACGGTCCGGTGGCACGCGGCTGGAGGTCGGTGACCTGAACACCGCCGAAGGTGCGCATGGTCCGGCCGTGGGGGTACGGGCCGATGCGACCGCGTGCTGGTCAACCGTCGCACAACACATGAGCCGTCCAGCTTCCGGTGTGGGGATACCGGAGTTGGGCGGCTCGCGTGTTTCGGGCGTCAGCGCGCACACCGGCAGTTGATCCCTCCTGGCAAGTACTTGCTAATGTGGCAAGTAGATGTCGAGTGGGCAGGTTCAGGGCTGCTCGGCGACGACAGGAGGGGTGTGTCATGTCTGAACAGGCCGATGCGGTCGCGTCGTTGAAGGGGATTGCGCGGATCGAGGCGAGCGCGCGGGGGCGAAGCGGCTGGTATGTCGGCTATCTCTGGCTGTTCGCCGTGTGGCAGCTCGCTCTCGTCCCGGCGGTGCTGATGTGGCACGGGCGGACGGGGACGCTCGTCAGCACGTTGGCGAACGCCGTTGTGGTCATGGGGTTGTCTGTGTTTGCCACGAGGCAGCCCGTGGTCCCGCGCGGTTACGGCGGCAGGCATCTCAGGGTGATCGGCGCCTGGGCGGTTGCCTACGTCCTGACGCTCGTGCTCGGCTTCACCGTCTTCCTGGACAGTGTCGCGTTCGCGGCCGTGGCCGCTGTCGTATGCGCGCTGCCGGCCGCTGTGGCGGCCTGGCGTGAGGCGCGCGCCGTATGACGCCGGAAGTCCCGGTGGGTGCCGGTCAGGGCCCTCATCCGCGACACGGACTCGCACCGCTTCTCGCATCGGCCGTGCGTCTGTCGATCGTCGCGGCTCTCGCTCCTGTGGAGAAGGCCGAGTTCGCCTATGTGCGGGACCTCGTGGAGATCACGGACTCTGCACTGTCGAAACAGGTCTCGCGCCTGGAGGAAGCGGGCTGGGTGACGGTCGAGAAGGGGCAGGTCGGACGGCGGCCCCGGACCTGGCTGTCTCTGACCGAGGAGGGGATGACCACCTATCGGCGCCACCTCGCCGCCCTCACGGCCATCGCGGGCCCACTGAGTTGATGCGGGGGACGATCGCCGGCCACAGGATGCGACCGGCGA